>NZ_JBFUBG010000037.1:0-54141 GCF_056405875.1 Rhizobium sp. P1_E6
GGCCGCCCTTGAGCGACAGTTCGGGAGCAATCGCCTGATGGGCCATACCCGTATGCAGGCCGCAATCCCCATCACTGCCACCGACCGTATTGCCGCCTGGCGGAAGCCGCTTGAGACCTATCGCGACCGGCTGACGGAGCAGACCTTCCCCGTCCAGTTCGGCGGCGCTGCCGGCACGCTCGAAAAACTCGGCCCCGAGGCATCCGCCGTGCGCGCCTCGCTGGCACAGGAACTGGGGCTGACCGACGAGCCACAATGGCAGAGCCAGCGGAGCCGCCTTGCCGATCTTGCCAATCTCTATTCACTGATCTCCGGCAGCCTCGGCAAATTCGGACAGGATATCGCGCTGCTCGCCGAAGCCGGCGGCGAGATCGAGCTTGCAGGTGGCGGAGCCTCCTCTGCCATGGCCCACAAGCAGAACCCTATTGCCGCCGAAACGCTGGTGGCGCTTGCCCGCTTCAATGCCACGCAGCTTTCGGCCATCCACCAGTCGCTTGTCCACGAACAGGAGCGCTCGGGGGCGGCCTGGACGCTCGAATGGCTGGTGCTGCCGCAGATGGTGATGGCCACCGCCGCCTCATTGCGTCTGGCGACGGAACTGACAGGCAATATCAAACGTCTAGGAACAGACTGATCGCCTTTGCGTGAAAGCGGTAAAACCGGCTATGCAGGGGCGTTGATTTCAGGAGTGATCCCTTGACCTTTCCGCTCTTCGATCTTTCCGGCCGCCGTGCTCTCGTGACAGGCTCGAGCCAAGGCATCGGCCACGCTCTGGCGCTTGGCCTTGCAGAACACGGGGCTTCCGTCATCATCAACGGCCGCAATGCCCAGAAAGCGGAGGCCGCCGCCAAGGCGATCCGTGAAAATAAGGGCCATGCCGTCAGTGCGGCCTTTGACGTCACCGACGCCGAGGCCTGCCGTTCGGCGATCGACTATATCGAAGCGGAAATCGGCCCGATCGATATCCTCGTCAACAATGCCGGCATGCAGTTTCGCACGCCACTGGAGGACTTCCCTGTCGAAAAGTGGGACGAGCTTTTCCGCACCAACGTTTCCAGTATCTTTTATGTCAGCCAGCCCGTCGCACGAGCAATGATCGGTCGCGGCCGCGGCAAGATCATCAACATCGCCTCGGTACAGGCCGAACTCGCCCGCCCAAATATCGCGCCCTATACGGCGACCAAGGGCGCCGTGCGCAATCTTACCCGTGGCATGGCGACGGACTGGGCAAAACACGGTTTGCAGGTCAATGCCATCGCGCCGGGTTATTTCAAGACGCCGCTCAACCAGGCGCTTGTCGATGATCCGAAATTTTCCGCATGGCTTGAGGCCCGTACGCCGGCCGGCCGCTGGGGGGATGTCAAAGAACTGGTGGGTGCCGCCGTCTTCCTGGCATCCGACGCATCGTCCTTCGTCAACGGTCACATGATGATGGTCGACGGTGGGATCACAGCGTCACTTTGAGGTTAATCGCCTCCGCCGTCACCACCGCCATCGCCGCCGTCAAAACTCGCTTCAAAACCGCCTTCGGCTTGGCCATGAACTGAACGCCCTGAGAAACGAAGGTGCACCCACCTGAGAGGGTTCCAGGACAAGAATGCGGCACCAGCGGAAATGATGAGGAAGACAACGACCGCAAGGCCGATGAAAATCCCTATGACTGGAGCCATGTTCACCCCAAAAGACTGCCTAACGGAGTTATCTCAACAATCTCGGCAAGAAACAAGAACCTGCCTAATTTGGAGTGCGCCTCAATCCGCGACCATATTGCCGCGCCGCATCAGCCCCATCAGGATCACTGGCAGCAACGTCGTGATGCAGATGGCGATGAAGGCCATGGCCATGCCGAGGCCGATCGAGCCCTGTTCGAACTGACGCCAGATGAAGGTCGCGATCGTCTGCATGCCGACCGGTGCGACCACGACAGAGGCAACGAGTTCACGCGAGGCGAGCGCGAAGACAAGTAGCATGGAAGAGGCAAGGCTCGGGAAGACGAGCGGCAGCAGGATGCGCCGGAAGGCGGTCACGCCGCTCGCACCACAGACGCGAGCTGCCGCTTCGAGATTATCGCCGATCTGCTGGAAGGCAGCCGTCGTGTAACGCACCGGCTGCGGCAACAGGATGCAGCAATAGGCAAGCAGCAGGATGAAGCCCGTATTATACGGCGTGAACGGCAGGCCCGGCATGTTCCAGGCGAGGATGAGGCCGACGGCGACGACGATGCCCGGCAGGGCGTTCGGCAGGATGGTCATCACATCGATCGCTGTGCGGCCTGAAATCTTGGTCTTCACGACAGTATAGGCGGCCGTCACGCCAATCAGGCCGGTGATCAGCGCCGTGCCGATGCCGAGTGAGAAACTGTTGATCAGCGCCGTCACTGCACCCGCGCTGTTGCCGAAGACCGCCACGAAATTGTCGAGGCTGATATTGTCGAGGGCAAGACCGCCGGAGATCGTGCGGGCCAGCGCGGTCGCAAGGATCGCGAGCAACGGCACGCCGGTTGCCAGGAAGGCGACGACGGCAAAGGCAATCATGACGGGCACCTTCAGCGCGCCGAGCGGCCGCTTGTCCTTTGCGGTCGGTTTGCCGCCGACCGTCTGGTAGGAGCGGCGCGCCAGAATCCAGCGCTGCAGCAGGAAGGTGACGAGCGACATGGCAACCAGCAGCAGCGACAGGATCGCTGCACCCGGCAGGTCGATCGGCCAGTCGGTGACGCGCAGGTCGATGCCGGTCACCAGCACCTGAAAACCGGCGCGGCGGCCGAGTGCTGCAGGCGTGCCATATTCCTCGATTGCGGCGGCAAAGACCAGCATCAGGCTCGCCGTCAGGCCGGGGGCCGAGAGCGGCAACGTGATCCGCCAGAAGGCGCGCGCCGGCGAGGCGCCGAAGACGCGGCCGACATCGGCATAACGCGCGCCGACGGCTTCGACCGTGCGCGACACGGCGAAATAGACAACCGGGAAGGTGTTGAAGGCCATGACCAGCGTCATGCCGAAAATCGAAAACAGGAAGGGTGCCAGATTGAAGCCGGCGAGCTGCTGCAGATAACCGCGCGGCTGCAGCGTCATGATCCATCCGAGCGTGGCGATATAGGGCGGGATCATGAAGGGGACGAGCAAAARCACGTCCCAGAGGGGCGCAAAGGGAATTCTGTAGAGGGCACGGAAAACGCCGAGCGGTACAGCGACGAGCGCCGAAGCAAACACCACGCAAGCACCCAGCAGGACGGTATTGCCACCCATGCGGATGAGCGAGCTGTCTGCAAGCGTCGCATAAAGCGAGGAGAAAGGGCTCGCAAACGAGCCCTGTCCGAGTTCGGGAAAGATGCCTTGCAAAACCACCGCAATGAAGGGAACGGCAACGACGATAACAAGACCGGCTGTTGCCAGCCAGGCGGCCGGAGCCGTACCGCCGATGCCGTTTCCTCTCATCAATCTGGACCTTACTTGGCGCCGTAGAGATCGGCGAAAGTCTTCAGCGTTTCCTTGCGCTTGCCGTAGACGGCAGCCGTGTCGTACTTCAGGAGCGTCAGGTCGCTGATCAGCGGACGGCTGGCGGCAACGTCGGTGCGCGACGGCATCAGCATTTCACCGGCAACCAGCGCCTGACCTTCGTCTGAGAGCATGTAGTCGATGAACTTCTTGGCGTCGTCCTGGTTCTTGGACGACTTCATGATCATGGCCGGACGCGGCGCGATGACCGTACCGGACTTCGGGAACACGACTTCAATGCTCTCGCCCTTCTTCTGGGCAGCGAGGGCGATATAGTCGACAGCGCCGAAGACGACGGCCTTTGCACCCTGCAGAACCGGGTTCAAAGCGTCGGCATTGGCACCGGCGATGATCGCGCCATTAGCCTGCAGACCCTTGAAGAGCTTCCAGTCGTCCTGCCCGGCAAGAGCAGCCGTCAGTTCGAAGGAGGAGCCGGACTGGGCCGGATCCGGAATGTTGACGAGGTCCTTGTATTCCGGCTTCATCAGGTCAGCCCATTCGGCCGGCTTCGGCGTGCCGCTCTTGGTATTCCAAACGATGCCGAGAGCCGAGATGCCCTGAGCAACGGCGCCTTCGGACTTCAGGAAATCCGGAACCTTGGCAGCGTTCGGGCTAGCATAGTTGACGAGCCAGCCGCGCTTGGCGAAGTCGTTGGCCGTATCCCAGGAAGCCGAGATGACGACGTCGACAACCGGGTTTGCGGCTTCGGCTTCGATACGGGCCATGACCTTGCCAGTCGTTGCCTGGAAAACATTGACCTTGACGCCGGTCTGCTTGGTGAAACCGGCCGACAGCTTGTCGATCAGGCTCTGCGGGCCAGCGGTGTAGACGGTAACGTCGGCATGGGCGACACCGGCCATCATGGCGGCGGCGACGACGCCAAGAGTGATGCTCTTCAATGACTTAAACATGTTCCAACTTCTCCTCTATGGATTGGGATATTTTCTGCTGAAACCAGCGGATCTGTGCTGAGTCGATCGCAAGGCCGATGGTCTCGCCGGCACGAAGCTTGGCGCGGCTCAGAACCTGCAATTCCAGGCCCGGCAGGCCGGAGAGCGAAACGCTCGCCAGATGCCCGTCGCCGCGGAACTGCGAGCGCAGTACGGTGGCGGCAAGGCGATTAGTAGAGGCTTCGCCGGCCGAGATGGAGGCGACGGGGATCAGTACGCGGGCGCTGCCGCCGGCAATGCCTTCAGCTTCGGTGAGCGCGATGTCGCTTCCCTTGAAATGCCAGGAGGGTCCGCGCCGCTCGATATCGGCAAGACAGCCAAGCCGCAGGAAGTCGGCAACCTCAGGCGTCGCCGGCCGCTCGATCAGGTCGTCGGGCGAGGCAAGCTGTTCGATCAGGCCTGACCGCATGACCGCAACCTCGTCGGCAAGCGTCAGCGCCTCGCTATGGTCGTGCGTCACATAGATCGCCGTCAGGCCGAGCGAGGAGATGAGCTCGGCGAGCTCACCCACCATGTTTTCGCGCAACTCGCGATCAAGATTGGAAAGTGGCTCGTCGAAAAGGATGAGCTGCGGCTCGGCGACGATGGCGCGCGCAATTGCGACGCGCTGCTGCTGGCCACCCGAAAGATCGCTCGGCCGCCGGTCGGCATAGGCCCCAAGGCCGACGCGCTCGAGCGCGCGTGTCGTCCGGGTCTGGCGCTCGGCCCTGCCGACACCGCGCATTTCAAGCGGAAAGGAGACGTTGCCGCCGACCGTGAGATGCGGCCAGAGCGCATAGTCCTGGAAGACCATGCCGAGGCCGCGCCGCTCCGGCGGAACGAAGGCGCCGGTCGCACCATCTGCAACGGTGGTCCCGGCAATCGACACGGAACCCCTGGTCGGCGCAAGCAGGCCRGCAACCAGCCTCAAAAGCGTGGTCTTGCCGCAACCCGATGGGCCAAGCAACGCCAGTGTCTTTCCCTTTTCCAGAGAAAAATCAATGCCTTTGAGAATCTGCGTCGGTCCGTAACTCAATGCCAGGCCCGCCGCGGCAACGGCAGAAGACGATCGAATTGAGGGGGCGTTCATGGGCAGACCAAATGTCGCTTTAAAAAAAGTATGGCGACATTTAGGCATCCCGAACGACAGCTTTGTGACGGATTTATTTCAATTTTATGACAATATCCTCCAGGGGATAACGTTAGCGTTTCGCGTCGGAATCCGTGACCGGAACAAGCAGTCCCTCCCGCAACCGCGCCTTGCCGCTGGCCGTCTTCGACGCAGTTTTCATGCCGTCTCGGTGCTTCAGCACCGCCAAAAGCAGGGGATTTGCATTTTCGGTCGCGCGCAACCATTTAAGATGCATGATACCGCGGGAAATGTCGCGACCTCGCATACGCCGGGACGTTTACAGAAAACGAACCATACCGGCTTGCATTCTGAGCCAAAAGCCGATTGCTTAGGAAAATCTACTTCTTCTTCGGCTAGCCGTTAGAAGAGTGCGAGGGGATATAGGCAAACCCGTGGAATTCTGCAGCTTCGCATCGGGATCGATGGTGACTACGATGACGAAGCGGGAAAGCTGGTTTGAAGGAAAATGAGTAACGATCTGTTTCAGGTGAAATTTTGGGGCGTTCGGGGAAGCATTCCCGTGTCAGGCCCGGAATTCGACCGATATGGAGGCAACACCTCCTGCATAGAAATTCGTTGCGACGAGCACCGGATGATCTTCGATGCTGGCTCGGGTCTGCGCGAGGCGGGCCTGTCGCTTCTTGCCGATGAGGTCCACGATGTCGACCTCTTCTTCAGCCACTGCCACTATGACCACATTATTGGCCTGCCCTTCTTCAAAGCGATCTACTACCCGTCGATCAACGTCAACATCTGGTCCGGCCACCTAGACGGCAAGATGAGCACGCGCGAGATGGTCGAACAGTTCATCAGCCCGCCCTGGTTCCCGGTGAAGACAGATATCTGTCAGGCAACGATGAACTTCCGCGATTTCCATGCGGGCCAGACACTGACCCCACACGCAGGCGTGGAGATGCAGACCTATATGCTGAACCATCCGGGCGGCGCGATCGGTTACCGCATTCGCTGGAAAGGCCGCGTGGTATCACTGATCTATGACATCGAGCACATTCCAGGCACGTACGATCCGGTCGTGCTTGAGATGATGAAGGACGCCGACCTCGTCGTCTACGACTGCACTTACAATGAAGACGAGATGCAGCGCTTCAAGGGCTTCGGCCACTCCACATGGCAGCACGGCACCGAACTTGCCACGATGGCCGGCGCCAAGCGCTTCGCCTTGTTTCACCATGCGCCCTCGCGCACCGATGAACAGCTCGCTGTCATGGAAAGCCAGGCGCAGGCCGTCTTTGCCGGCGCATTCGCCGCCCGCGACAATCAGGTCGTCGACATCTGATGCTGCACCAGCGCGCCTGCTGAAACCCATTCCACTGCGGGGTGGCCCGCAGTCGCCTCGAAGAGTTCGGCAAGGAACTCCCAGGCCGCCGCGTCATGCACCAGATGATGCCCGAGCACGCCGATCGGTTCGCTGCTACCCTCGAACCTGTCCTGCAACTCCGTGACCAGTGCGCCGATCAGGTCTGCCATCGGCCGCCCGCCGCGTGTGCCGTGCCAGTCCATGAGGTCGACATGGGAGTTGATGATGGCGATCGGGTTTTCTCCCTTGACGCGCCCGTAGGTCGAAAGGGATTCGAAACCGAGCGCCGGCAGCTTGGGAATGAGACCCTTGTCGATCCGGTTCCAGGGCGGAACCAGCATTGCCAGAAAGCGAGTCGGGTAGAGACCCTTGAGCTTCAGGACGCCTTCGTAGAGTTCACCGAGAATGGTTTCTTGCAGGCGTGATCCGCCGAGCTCCTGCTTCTTGTCGTCAGGGCCGGCATAATTATGATGCGCCCAGCCGTGAACCGCCACGCTGACATGCACCTCTTCCGCAAGCCGCTGAGCGAGCGGCGCGCCCGTAAACGCCGGGATAACCGCAAGCGTGACGGGGATGCCGTAGCTTTTCGTCTCGGACAGCAGTCGCTCCAGCGCCGCCGTCGGCTCGATCGCATCGTCATCCCGCAGCCAGAGCCGCGCCGCGCGGCCGGCGTCGCGCCAGCGCTCCAGCTCCCGATACAACGGTTCGCGGATGGTGCTATCGATCATGTGCTGCTCCTGCATGATTGCGTAGGATCAAATCCAGTTCTTTCGCCGCGCCGGCGAGCGAGCGCTCGCCAATGACGAAGCGGCGCGCGGCTGACGCGATGGCGTCACGGCCCGCGCGGTCATCCAGCAGTCCGGCAATGGCCTGCGCATAGGCTTTCATATCGCCATCAGGCGTCAATAGCCCGGTCACATCGGCCTCCACCACGGCAGGCACGCCTGCGGTCCTCTGCGCCACCACAGGAAGGCCCGCCGCCTGTGCTTCGAGATAGGCAAGCCCATAGGCTTCGCCGCAGCCCGGCCACACATACATGCCGCCCCCTGCCAGCAATCCGGCGACCTCTTCCGGCTCCCTTTGGCCGAGCCAGTCGATACGACCGGGCGCAAAGCCGGCAAACAGCGCCTCCACCTCTGCCCGTAGCGGACCGTCTCCTACGATGCCGAGCGTCCATGGACGCTGCTCGATCACCCGAAGTGCCGCGGCGAGCATCTTGTAGCTCTCCAGCTTGTCGCCGGCCCGCATCATGGCCACGGTCATCAAGCGTTGCGGATCGGGGACAGGCGACACCGCCTCGAAGAGCGCCGTGTCGATGAAAGGCTTTACTCCGGCGATGCGCGCCTCTGGAAAGACCTCTTCCAGTCCTTTCCGGTCGCGTTCGGTGAAGGCGATATTGACCGCCGCTTGGCGGATCGCATCACCCACCGGTTTCTGAAAGAAGGCCCAGCCCAGCCCGTCGCGCTTGCGCGAATAGGAGGCTTCGGCTGTGACATAGGGAATCATGAATTCCGCCGAGATTGCCGGGCCGAAGAGATCGGGGGACTTGTAATAGGGATGGTAGCAGAACCAGAGTTCCGGTTTCGGCTCCTCCCGCCATTTGCTCCGCAGCCGCTCGAGCTCCTCTTCGGCTTTCGCCAGCACATCTGCAGCCGCCTCCGGCGTGCCGGCATGGACACGGAACTCGGACACGACGTCGACCGAATGCCCGGCCATTTCCAGCGCTCGGATCAACAGCTGCGCCATCAGCCGGTCGCCCGAAGGCACCGGATGACCAGGCGATTTCATCGGCGCGTAGAAAGCGATCCGCATCGCGACACTCCGTTTGTGACAATGTGTTTCCAATCGGCGCTCGCGCCGTAGGGGAAAATTTCCGCTATTGTCACTATCCTTGAATGATACAGACAGGCATACCGAAGCGATCGTGATTAGACGAGACGATAATTCCGCCCTTTTTCGTCTTCTCTAGTGCATTTGCGATTTGAGCTTCAAGAACAGGAATTGATGACCACGGTTTGGGCCACAGGGATTTTTTCGAAGCGTACGATCAGGAAGGCCAGGCTCGGTTCCGGCCTTGTGATGTTCATCTTCATCATCCTGCATATGTCAAACCATGCATTGGGGCTCGTTTCGCTGACGGCGGCCGATGATGCGCGCCGGTTGTTTCTGGCGATCTGGCGCAATCCGCTAGGCACCCTGCTCTTCTACGGCTCGGTCCTCGTCCACATGACGCTGGTGCTGCGTGGGCTCTATATGCGCCGCAGCCTCGTCATGCCGAAGAACGAAATGGCACAGATCGTTCTCGGCCTTCTGATTCCGCTGCTGCTCATCGACCATGTCATCGGTACACGCATCGTCCATGCACTCTACAGCTATACCGATAATTACGAGACGATCGTTCGCACGCTCTGGATCAACTCACCGCAGAACGGCGTACGCCAGACTTTCGCACTGCTTGCGGTCTGGATCCACGGCTGTATCGGCGTACATTTCTGGCTGCGCTATCGGCCCTGGTACGAAAATTCCTCATCGCTGCTTCTGGCGATCGCCATCCTCCTGCCAGTGCTGGCGCTGCTCGGTTTCGTCGAGATGGGTCGCACGCTGTCCGATCCCTCCTACATCGCGGCCGAATCCGGACATTATGAAGAAACGATCAATACCCGCTATTACAACGATCCTGAGGCACGCGAGCAAATCGCGACGATCCGCGCCGGGCTCTATGGCAGCTTCTCCGCAGCGCTTGCCCTCGTCATTCTGGCGCGGGCACGCCGCAGGCTGAAAGAGCGGGCGAACCAGGTCGCCGTTCACTATCCCGGCGGCGAGACGGTGCGCGTACCCCGCGGCTTCACGGTGCTGGAAGCAAGTCGGCTCGGCGGCCTGCCGCATTATTCGGTCTGTGGCGGCAAGGGCCAGTGCTCCACCTGCCGTGTGCAGATACTCGGCGACTATTGGACCCTGCCGCCGCCCGACAAGCTGGAGCAAACGACGCTGAAGCGTATAAATGCCGCGCAGGACGTGCGCCTTGCCTGTCAGCTCCGCCCGGATAAGGATTTGACCGTCGCGCCGCTGCTCGTGCCACAGACGGAAGCTGCCCTTCCCGCCAACAGCCAGGAAACCAGCCCCGGCAGCGAGCGCGAGATCGCCGTACTCTTTTGCGACATGCGCCATTTCACGACGCTGACCGAAACCCGCCTGCCCTTCGACGTCGTCTTCCTGCTCAACCGCTATTTTGGGATCGTCGGCAAGGCGGTGGAACAGGCCGGCGGGCGGCTTGACAAATTCATCGGTGACGGCGCCATGGCACTCTTCGGCCTCAACACGACACCCGAGGAAGCCTGCCGACAGGCGATCTCGGCCGCAACCGCGATCATTGCCGAGGTTGAGAAGCTCGCTGCCGAACTCTCCGACGAACTGCCTTTGCCGCTGCAGATCGTCATCGGTATCCACGCCGGCCCGGCGGTCGTCGGTACCATGGGCTATGGGCGCGTGCGCAGCCTGACCGCCGTCGGCGACACGGTCAATGTCGCAAGCCGTCTGGAGACGGCGGCCAAGGAGCTCGATGCGGCGATCGTCATTTCCGAGCCGGTCGCAATGCGTGCCGGCATTGATGCGGAAACGGTAGAAAGCTTCGAAATCAACGTGCGCGGTCGGGCGCTCCCCTTGAAAGTCTATGTCGTTCCGAGAGAGAAAGCGGCTGAACCGCTGAAGGAAAGACAATAATGTCCGGCCAAGCATGGCTTACCGCCAAATATTGGAAACGCCGCATGCGAAAGGCGCGCAATGCGTTGGCCACGCGCTTCTTTGACACCCGCACCGGCCGCCGGCTGCTCATCGAAAATATCGGACTGCGCGTCACCTCCATGACCGTCGACGCCGGCGATCATCTGATGAGTTTTTCGCCCTCCGACTATATCGGCCGCAAGGTCTTCCGGAAGGGCCATTTCGAACGGCAGGCCGTCGACCGGCTGCTCGTGATCCTGCGCCAACGCGGCCTGTTGAAGAAGGACAGCATGCTGCTGGAGATCGGCGGCAATATCGGCACGCAGACCGTCTATTTCGCGCTCGCCCGGGCATTTCAGGGGATTGTCAGCGTCGAGCCAGACCCGCGCAATTTTCGCCTTCTGGAACAGAATATCCGTCAGAACAGCCTTATGGACACGGTGCGTCTCGTCAATTGCGCTGCCGGCGAAGCTGGAGGCGAGATCGACTTCTTCCTGAACAGCGCCAATCACGGCAAAAGCAGTGCGATCCGCCAAAGTGCCACCGACCAGAAGATCAGCGTGCCGGTGCAGCCGGTTACCGGCATCCTCGACGGGCTCGGCATCGACCAGGCTGCCATCGGCCTCGTCTGGATGGATATCGAGGGATACGAGCCCGTTGCCTGCCGCTCAATGCTGCCGCTGCTCTCCCGCCGCACGCCGCTCTATATGGAATTCACGCCGCTTTTCTACGGTCCGGAAGGAACGCGGGATTTCGTTGCCTGGCTCGCCGGCTTCTATGAGGATTGCCTGGTCTTCTTCGAGGATTACGAGCAGCAGATGAAGGTGCGCGACCTGCCTGGAAGCATCGACCAGTACGATGTGCTGTTCCTGCCTTAGGCGGCGGACTGCATTGCCAGCGATTGATGGCAATGCACGCCGGCAAGCACGCCCGAGGCGGACGCGAGTGTGGCGTTATGCATGGCGCTTGCCGCGTCGCCGGCGGCAAAGACACCCTTGACGGTGGTTTCCTTGTTATCGCTGGTCCGGATGAGCGGGCCTAACGGGCCGTCGTCGAAGACACAGCCGAGCCGTTCGGCAATCGGGCTCGCCATCGCCGTTTTCGGAGCGACAAACACAGCATCCAGCGGCACGACCCGGCCATCGGCAAGGCGAACGGCATCAAGTTTGGGATTGCCGCCCAATAATTCCACGACGGGGCTGCGTTCGATCCGAACGCCGCGCGCGGTCAGCCGTACGAGTTGCTCTTCATCGGGCTCGAACAGCGCTTGGGTGAAATAGGTTGTCTCCCCCCAGTCGGGGATCAGGATGGCCGAATGTGCCGAGTGCGGATGGTTTGCGAGAACGCCGAGCTTGCCGCCGCTCACCTCATAACCGTGGCAATAGGGGCAGTGCAGCACGGAACGCCCCCATCGGTCGCGCAGACCGGATATCTCGGGCAGCGTGTCGCTGATGCCGGTTGCCAGGACGATGCGCGCGGCCCTTTCTTCACCACCATCCTTGATGCCAATGACGAATTCGTCGCCATTGGCACGCGCCTGAATAACTTCCCCGTCGCGGATGGTGATGGTCGGATAAAGCGAAAGCTGCCGCTTTCCCTCCCGCATGATCGCCGCCGGCGTCTGCCCGTCCTGGCCTAGGAAGCCATGTGACGCCTGCGAAAACCGATTGCGCGGCGCGCCCGCGTCGATCAGCAGAACGCGGCGTCGCGCCCGTACAAGCTGCATGGCCGCGGACAGGCCGGCGAAATTTCCGCCGATAACGATGACCTCGAATGACATGAAACCCTCCTTTGACGACGCCTCTATCTTGCAGCAACATAAGTTACATGAAACAACGCAGTCAAGCATCATGTTACTTGTCTTGTTACGATCCGCTTGTGATAATGGCCCGTTCGATCGACGGGAATAGAACTTCATGCGCAATGACAGCCGCCTTTCACGCATGCTGCACGTGCTGATCCACATGGATCGGCATGAGCATTCTGCGACCTCCGAGATGATTGCAAAGATGCTGAACACCAATCCCGTGGTCGTCCGCCGCACCATGGCTGGCCTTCGTGAACAGGGCTATGTCCGTTCCGAAAAAGGGCACGGCGGGGGCTGGACGCTGGTGCGGCCTTTGTCGGAAATCACCCTGCTCGATGTCTACCGCGCCATCGGCGAACCACATCTTTTCGCCATCGGCCCGGCCGACGATCAACCGAAGTGCCTTGTGGAACAGGCCGTGAATGCCGCCCTCGAGGATGCGATGAAGGAGGCACAGGCCCTGCTCCTGCGGCGATTGGGCAGCGTGACGCTGGACGAAATCGCGGCCGACTTCGAAGCTAAATTTGCCGCGGTCTCGGCTACGTCCTATTCCTGCGCCTCATAAGCGCGGATCATTTCCTGCGGTAGAGAAAATAGCGCCCCTCTTTGATGCCGCCGGGCAAAGGCAGAGGCAAGAGCTCGGGATGTTCCAGCGGCAGGCCGCTGACGGCAATGCCGTGATGGGTAAGCACGCCGGCCATCAGCTGCGGCAGCCAGGTCAGCGTCACGGCATCGATCTCGTCATGACCGGTGCCGATATCGGCATGGGCGAGCGCGGCATTGATCCCGAGGAACGTCTGGCCGGTATCGCGGATATTGCCTGTCACCATATTTTCGGCCGGCGGCGTGGAGGCGGAATAGGATCGTATTTCCCAATCGAAGGCGATGATGCGCCGGTCAAAAAAATGCTCGCGCAGATGGTCGTAGGTGCGGCCATTGCCGAGGCCGAATTCGAGCACCGGCCCCTCCACCTCTTCCACAAGATCGATGATGGCATTGAGAATATCGCGTTGAGCCGTCAATCGGCGAATGAAGCTATCGAGGCGGCTCATCTTATCCTGTCCGTCATAAAATATGTCAGCGGTGCTACCATATCGATGCGGTGCAAGTCGATTGCCCGAAACGCAAATTGCCGTTGCAGCGGTAACACGGGTCTGTGATAAACTCGGCCCATGAACGAGATGTCCAACGACGCATTCTTCGCCAACGTGCCTGTTTTCAGCGACTTCGAAGGCGTGACCGATGAGAGCAATTACCGGCCGCTGCCCGAAGGGTGGGTGCTGGCTATGGCCGATATCGTCGGCTCGACCAAGGCGATCGCCGGCGGGCGCTACAAGGACGTGAACATGGCCGGCGCCAGCGTCATTTCCGCGGTGCTGAATGCCGTCGGCAAGGGCGACTATCCTTTCGTCTTCGCTGGTGACGGCGCGCTGATCGCCTTGCCCGCTTCGCTTGAGAAGGAGGCGCGCGAAGCGCTTGCCGCGACACAGGCCTGGGTGAAGGAGGATCTTGACCTTGATCTCCGTATCGCCATCGTGCCGATCGCCGATATCCGCGCTGAAGGTCTCGATGTGCGCGTCGCCCGCTATTCGGCAAGCCCCTTTGTCACCTATGCGATGTTTTCCGGCGGTGGCACGATCTGGGCCGAGAAGAACATGAAGATGGGATGGTACGGCGTCGAAAAGGCCGCACCCGGCGCTCGCCCGGATCTGAACGGTCTCTCCTGCCGCTGGAGCCCGATCGAGGCGCGCAATGGCGAGATCGTCTCGATCATCGCCGTGCCCGGCGACGACGGTCCAGGGCCAGAATTTCAGGCTCTTGTCGCCGGCATCGTTTCCATCACGGCAGAACAGAACCGCGGCGGGCATCCGGTGCCCGAAGATGGGCCGGAGCTTGCCTTCTCGATGAAGGGCATCAATCGCGAGGTGAATGCCACCGCACCTGAGGGCAAACGCCTGCGACAAAAGCTCTTCATCCTCCTGCAGATCGGACTGACCGTTTTCCTGCACAAATTCGGCATCACTTTCGCGCATTTCAACGCGCGCCGCTATAAGAAGGACGTCTCCGGCAATTCGGATTTCCGCAAATTCGACGACGGGCTGAAGATGACCATCGATGTCGACGCCGCCCACCTCGCCCGCATCGAGATACTGCTGAAGCAGGCCCAGCAGGAGGGTGTGGCGCGCTACGGCCTGCACCGCCAGTCATCGGCACTGATGACCTGCTTCGTGCCGACGCCACTGTCGCGTGACCACATGCACTTCATCGATGGCGCAGCCGGCGGCTATGCCGTCGCCGCCAGCCAGATCACCGGCAAGCAGCTTTCCGGCGTGCTCGTTACGCCTTGATGACGTGATCGCCCGAGAGGCCGAGCCGGCTTAAGACGTTTCGGGTGTCGACAATCAGTCTGGCGTTTTTCGAAAGAGCCGCATAGTCAATCATGTCGTGATCGGTCGCGATGAGAACCGCGTCGTATCCTGCAATGGCTTCCGGTCTCAGTTCGACGGATTTCCGGCCCTTCAGCGCTTGATATTCGCGCGTCTGTGGAATTTCCGCGACGAAGGGGTCATGATAATCCGCCTTGCCGCCGCGCTCCTCGATGATTTCGATCAGACGCAGCGACGGGCTTTCCCTGATATCGGCAACGTTCTTCTTGTAAGCGAGGCCAAGCACGAGGACGCGTGAGCGGCTGAGCGCCTTACCGGCCCGGATATCCAGCGCCTCGGCCAGTTTGCCGACGACATAGCGCGGCATCGCCGAATTGATCTCGCCGGCAAGCTCGATGAAACGGGTCGGCAGCTCGTATTCGCGCGACTTCCAGGTGAGATAAAAGGGATCGATCGGAATGCAGTGGCCGCCGAGACCGGGACCGGGATAGAAGGGCATATAACCGAACGGCTTGGTCTTGGCAGCGTCGATGACTTCCCAGACATCGATGCCCATTGCCGCGTAGACGGTCTTCAGCTCGTTGACGAGTGCGATATTGACCGAGCGGAAGATGTTTTCGGTTAGCTTGACTGCTTCCGCCGTCGCATTGGAGGAGACCGGAACGACGGTCGAGACGGCTGTCCCGTAGAAGGATTTCATCAGCGACAGGGCTGCCGCACCATCGCCTGCAACGACCTTCGGGATGGTCGCGGTGTGGTAATGCTGGTTACCGGGGTCTTCACGCTCCGGCGAGAAGCCGACAAAGAAGTCGGAACCGGATTTCAGCCCGGTCTCTTCTAGAATGACCTTTACGATATCGTCTGTGGTACCCGGGTAGGTAGTCGATTCCAGCACGATGAGCTGGCCCGGCCGCAGATGGGCGGCAATCGACCGCGACGTGGCTTCCACGAAAGAAAGATCGGGATCGCGATGTTTGGTAAGCGGCGTCGGCACGCAGATGACGATCACATCACAGTCCGAAAGGCTGGCGAAATCGGTCGTCGAGAAAAAACGCCCCGCATCGATCTCGGCCGTCAGCGCCTCGTTCGTCACTGCATCGATGTACGAGCGGCGGGCATCCAGTGCGACGATCTTCTTGGGGTCGATATCGAAGCCGGTCACGGCAAAGCCGCTGCGTGCCACAGCCATCGCCAGCGGCAGGCCGACATAGCCAAGGCCGATAATGCCAGCGCGCGCCGTGCGGGCCTCAATCTTCTTTGAAAGCGTCTCGAAGGTGGAAGAGCGTGCGTCCAAGGCCATGCCTCTTGCGAAAAGTGAATCCGAACGCTGATCTAATGCATGATCGCGGCAAATTAAACCCAGCCCCTTCGCAGTGTCTGACCATGCCGCGCCTTGGATTCATTAGCCGGGTGTGGCGGAAATGACTCGGGACCGCCGGTCCCGGCAACCAGGACGCACAAAAAAATGCGTATCCCATTGTTTCGCACTTCCGGCGTGCCTATTTTGGCAACTGATAATGAACCACTTTGCAAAGATTGCTCGCCCGTTTCCAGGAGGTCGGAAGCCGGCGGGTGTCAGTGCCGGGTCATCGGCACATCGTTGACACGATAATACCGCTCGTACATCCTGAATTCTTTGCGATCTGCTCACCGTGAATGGGCAGGTCCGGGTTGTTTTTGTCTTTGGGGATGGACGTGCGACATGAGGATAATACCAAGAATGAGCACGATCGAATCCAGCGTATCCTCCATTTTGTTGGACCGTGTTGCTGAATGGCTGACGAATTCTTCGCTGGCCGGTGACGACCTTGAAAACATCGTGCGCGGTTTCTGCGAGCGGCTTGCGGCCGCCGGATTGCCACTTGCGCGCGTCCACCTGACCTTCTCGATGCTGCATCCGCTCTACGACGCACTGAGCTTCACCTGGAAGCGCGCCAGCGGTGTCACCATCGAGGGCTTCCGCATGCCGGCCGGCCAGAAGCCGGACCGTTTCCTGCAGAGCCCTTATTTTTATCTTCTCGACAACAATCTGCAGCATATCCGCCGCCGCATCATGGCGGAGGGGCCGAGTGAATTTCCGATCTTCGAGGATTTGCGCCAGGAAAAAATCACTGATTATCTTGCCTTCGTGCAGCCCTTCGGCGATGGATCGGCGCAGGGCATGATGGGTTCCTGGTCGACCGACAGCCCGGCCGGATTTTCAGACGACATGATCGACGCGCTGCTGCGCATGCAGAACCATCTGGCGGTCGCCGCCAAGATGGCTGTGCTTGCCAAGCTCGCCAACAATATGCTGACCACCTATCTCGGCGGCGATRCCGGCAAGCGCGTGCTGAACGGCCAGGTCCGCCGCGGCGATGGCGAGACGATCCGTGCCGCCCTTGTCATGGCGGATATGCGTGAATCCACCATGTATGCCGAAAAGGAAGGCCGGCAGGCCTATATCGATACGCTCAACCAGTTCTTCGATGCGATCGCCGCACCCTTCAACCGCAACGGCGGTGAAATCCTGAGCTTCCTCGGCGACGGCTTCCTGGCCGTCTATCCCTGCGGTCGCCACAAGGACCCGTCGAAGATCGCCTGCGAGGCAGCGCTTTCCGCCGTGCATCATGCGCAGGCGCGTGTTGCCGAACTGAACAAGGATCGCGAGACGAAGGGGCTTCCGAAGATCGGCTACGGTATCGGCCTGCATGTCGGCAACGTCATGTTCGGCAATGTCGGCCTGAAGGATCGGCTTACCTTCTCGGCCTTCGGTTCGGCAGTGAACGAGGTGCAGCGCCTGCAGGTGCTGACGAAGAAATACACTCGGGAGGTCGTCGCGAGCCAGRCCTTTGCCGGCTATTGCGGCGGCGAATGGATCACGCTCGGCGAAGAAAAGCTGCGCGGCATCCGTCAGAAGGTGACGGTGCTCCAGCCGCGGGCCCCGGCATCTGCCATTCACGTCGACGAAGGCTTCCGCGAATCCGTTCAGAACGGCCTTTCGGAAGCCGAACAGGTCATCATGCTTCACCGCGACAAGAAACAGGTAAAACGCCCGCCGATCGAAAAATTCATTCAGTAACCGCGCGCGAACATTGCAGCCGCTTCAGCCGCTGCGCCGCACATCAGAACCTTCGCATCAAGCGCCCTGTAAAATGGGCGCCATGTGCCATTTTTTCCCATGTCTGTCATCAACTGGACACCCCGTTTACGGTACGATAGTGTGCCTTAACGGGAACACATAAGGACTGGGGAATTTCATTGGTATGGCGTCTGCTGCCGATCTGTTGCGTGTTGAGAATCTGGATGTCGCCTTCTCCGTTTTCGGCGACCGGCTGCGCGTCGTAAAGGAAGCCAATCTCCGCATCCTGCCGGGGAAAGTGACTGCCCTCGTAGGCGAAAGCGGCTCTGGCAAATCCGTCATCAGCCAGGCGATCATGGGCATCCTACCGGCACCCGCCCATGCGAGCGGCCGTATTCTATTTACCGATCCGCTGGACGGCAAGGCGACCGATATCCTGTCGCTTTCGCGTGACAGTGCCGAGATGCGTGACCTGCGTGGCCGCCGCATGGCGACCATCTTCCAGGAGCCGATGACGTCGCTCTCACCGCTCCATACGGTCGGCAACCAGATCAGCGAAGTATTGCTGATCCACACGGATGCCGACAAGAAGGAAGCGCGCGAGCGCACCGAGGAAATGCTCGGCCTCGTCGGCTTTTCCAATCCGAAGCGTACTTACGACATGTATCCGTTCGAACTTTCCGGCGGCATGCGCCAGCGCGCCATGATTGCCATGGCGCTGATCTGCAAGCCGGCACTGCTGATCGCCGACGAGCCGACCACGGCGCTCGACGTGACGATCCAGGCGCAGATCCTCGAATTGCTGCGCGACCTGCAGGCCAAGCTCGGCATGGCCATGCTGCTCATCACCCACGACCTCGGTGTCGTCGCCAATATGGCCGACGAGGTGGTGGTGATCTATCACGGCGAGATCATGGAAGCAGGCCCCGTCGAAGCCATCTTCCGCAATCCGCAGCATCCCTATCTCAAGGCCCTGATGGCCGCTGTTCCGCACTTTGACATGAAGCCAGGCGAGCGGCTGAAAGCGCTTCGCGAGGTTCCGGTCAATCTGGAATCGCTGATCGGCAAGAAGAAGCCGGTCGAGAAGGAAGCGCCGGGCGTGCTGCTCTCCGTTGCCAACCTTTCCAAGACCTACAAGACGCGCAAGCGCGGCTTTTTCGGTGGGCAGGAAGCAGTCGTCGTGCATGCTGTCGACGATGTCAGCTTCGATATCCGCCGCGGCGAGTGTCTCGGACTGGTCGGCGAATCCGGCTGCGGCAAGACGACGGTCAGCAAAATCCTGATGCGCGCAATTACCCCGGATAGCGGGGCGGTCGTCTTCAACGACGGCAAGGAGGTCATCGATGTCCTCTCCGTCAAGGGTTCGGAACTGCAGGACCTGCGCACCAAGATCCAGATGGTGTTCCAGGATCCGGTCTCCTCGCTTTCGCCGCGCATGACAGTTCGCAATATCCTGAGCGAACCGCTGGAGATTCATGACCGCGGCAACAGCGCCGAGCGCAAGGCCAAGGTCGAGGGGTTGATGGGCGCAATCGGCCTCGACCGTCGCTATCTCAACCGCTATCCGCACAGTTTCTCCGGCGGCCAGCGCCAGCGCATCGGCATTGCCCGCGCCCTCGCCCTCGGCCCCAAGCTCGTCATCCTCGACGAACCGGTCTCGGCCCTCGACGTCTCGGTGCAGGCGCAGATCCTCAATCTGTTGAAGGACCTGCAGAAGGAGCTGGGGCTCACCTACCTCTTCATCTCGCACAACCTCGCAGTCGTCGATTATATGGCCGACCGCATCGCCGTCATGTGCAGGGGCCGCATCGTCGAAATCGCACCGCGCGAGATCATCCTGCGCAATCCGGTTCACCCCTATACGAAGTCATTGCTTGCCGCCGTTCCCTTCCCGGATCTCGACAGGCCACTCGACTTCAAGGCGCTGCAGGAAAACGGAGCGGCCGACAAGCAGAACTGGGGGCCTGTCTTCCGGGCCGACCACGATGACGCCTCCGAACTCGCTTATGCCGATCTCGGCGGCGGCCATCTGGTGCGCGCCCGCAAGGGCGCCGATGCTAAGGAGCTGGTCTGATGGTAACTCGCCGCATCTTTCTCGGCGGCCTGATCGGTTCGGCCATCGCGCCTTCGGTGCTGCGGGCTCAACCGATCGCCGAGCCAGAATTTTTGAAGGCCAGGGTCGCTGACGGCAGCTTGCCGCCAATGGCAGAGCGCATTCCGACTGAGCCGCGTATCGTCAATCTCAAGGAGATGGGCCGCGTGCCCGGCACCTATGGCGGCAATGTGCGCACCATCATCGGCGGCGTGCGCGATATCCGCTACATGACGGTCTATGGCTATTCGCGGCTGGTCGGCTACGACACGAAGTTGCAGTTGCAGCCCGATATCCTGCGGGACTTCACCTCGGAGAATGACACGGTCTTTACCTTCCGCCTGCGCGAGGGGCACAAATGGTCGGACGGTCACCCCTTCACGGCGGAAGCCTTCCGCTACTGGTGGGAAGAAGTCATCCTCAACAAGGAACTGACGCCCGGCGGCGGCGCTCTGGAGCTGCGTCCTCACGGCTCCCTGCCGCGCTTTGAAGTGCTCGACGAACTGACTGTGCGCTATAGCTGGGACAAGCCTAACCCGGTTTTTCTGTCGGCGCTTGCCGGGCCTCTGCCGCTCGTCATCTATGGCCCGGGCCATTACCTGAAGCAGTTCCACAAGGGCTTTCAGGACAAGGCCAAGCTTGAAGAGCTGATGAAAAAGAACCGCGCCAAGAAGTGGGCCGATCTGCACATCAAGATGGCCCTCGCTTCTCGGCCCAACAATCCCGAGCTGCCGACGCTCGATCCCTGGCAGAACCGCACGGCTCCGCCGGCCGATCAGTTCATCTTCGACCGCAATCCCTTCTTCCACCGCGTCGACGAGAACGGCATGCAGTTGCCCTATCTCGACCGCTTCATCCTCAATGTCTCGTCTTCGTCTATCATCGCCGCCAAGGCGGGTGCTGGCGAATCCGATTTGCAGGCGACCGGCATCGACTTCAACGACTACACTTTCCTGAAAGAAGCAGAAAAGCGCTTCCCGGTGAAGGTCGATCTCTGGAAGATGGCGCGCGGCTCGCGCATCACACTGTTGCCGAACCTCAATGTCGCCGACGAAGCCTGGCGCGCGCTCTTTCGCGACGTGCGCTTCCGCCGGGCCTTGTCGCTGGCGATCGACCGGCACGAGATCAACATGGTCGCTTTCTACGGCCTCGGCAAGGCGAGTGCCGATACGGTGTTGCCCGAAAGCCCGCTCTTCAAGCAGGAATATGCCGACGCCTATGTGAATTTCGACCCTGACACGGCCAACAAGCTGCTCGACGAACTCGGCCTCGACAAGCGCGACAGCGATGGCATCCGMCTGCTGCCTGATGGACGCCGCGCCGAGATCACCGTCGAGACAGCCGGCGAGAGCAATCTCGACACGGATGTTCTGGAACTCGTGCACGATCACTGGGCCAAGATCGGCCTGGCGCTCTTCACCCGCACCTCGCAGCGCGACGTCTTCCGCAATCGCGCCATGAGCGGCTCGATCATGATGTCGATCTGGTACGGGCTGGATAACGGTGTGCCAACCGCCGACATGTCTCCCTATGGACTAGCCCCTACGCTGGATGACCAGCTTCAATGGCCGCTCTGGGGCATGTACTATCTTTCGGCCGGTCAGGAAGGCAAAGCTCCCGATCTGCCGGAGGCGGCCGAGCTTGTGGATCTCCTGAACCAATGGGGCGCAAGTGCTACGACGGAAGAGCGTGAGGTTATCTGGCACAAGATGCTGTCCCTCTATACCCAGCAGGTCTTTTCGATCGGCCTCATCAACAGCACTCTGCAGCCGATCCTCACGTCCGCCAAGATGCAGAACGTGCCGGAGCACGGGCTTTACGGCTTCGATCCGACCTCCTTCCTCGGCGTCTACATGCCGGACACCTTCTGGTTCAAGGAGGCCTGAGCAATGATCCGCTATATCCTCTGGCGTATCGCCGCCATGGTGCCGACCCTGCTCGTGATATCGGCGCTGGTCTTCGTCATCATCGAACTGCCACCGGGTGACTTCTTCGAAAGCCAGATCGCCGAACTGCGCGCCCAGGGCGAGACTGCAAACCTGCAGGAAATCGAGGAACTGCGCCATCAATACGGTTTCGACCAGCCGGAGATCGTGCGTTACTTCTTCTGGGTCGGCGGGATGCTGCATGGCGATTTCGGCTATTCCTTCGAATATCAGCTGCCGGTTTCTGACGTTGTGGGCGACCGCCTGTGGCTGACGATCCTCGTCTCCTTCTCGACCATCCTTCTCACCTGGCTGATCGCCTTCCCGATCGGCATCTATTCGGCGACCCATCAATATAGCTGGGGCGACTACGGACTGACTTTCTTCGGCCTGCTCGGCATCGCCATCCCGAACTTCATGCTGGCGCTGATCCTGATGTATTTCGCCAATGTCTGGTTCGGACTCTCCATCGGCCATCTGATGGATCAGCAATATCTGAACGAGCCGATGAGCTGGGCGAAGGCGAGGTCGATTCTTTCTCACCTCTGGATCCCCGTCGTCATCGTCGGAACGGCCGGCACAGCCGGCATGATCCRTCGCCTTCGCGCCAACCTGCTCGACGAGATGCAGAAGCAATATGTGACGACAGCGCGCGCCAAGGGCCTGCATCCGGTGCGCGCACTCATCAAATATCCGCTGCGCATGGCGCTCAACTTCTTCGTCGCCGATATCGGCTCGATCCTGCCGTCGATCATTTCGGGCGCGGAGATCGTCGCCATCGTTCTGTCGCTGGAAACCACGGGGCCGATGCTCATTAAGGCACTGCAGAGCCAGGATATGTATCTTGCCGGCTCGTTCCTGATGTTCCTCGCCTTCCTGAACGTCATCGGCGTGCTGATTTCCGATATCGCGCTCGGCTTCCTTGATCCCCGCATCCGTCTGCAAGGCAGGAGCACCAAATAATGTCGCCCCTACCCGCTCCCGGTGCACCGCTGCCGCATTATGTTTCCACCGCCCCGTTCGATCCGATCGCAACGGAGACGATGACATCTGCGCAGTCTCGTATCCACCTCGCCTCGCAGAAGCAGCTCATGTGGTGGAAGTTCAAGCGCCACAAGCTGGCGCTTGCATCCGGCATTTTCCTCGCCGCCGTCTACTTCATGATCCTGATCGTCGAGTTCCTGGCACCTTACGGACTGCATACCCGCAACGTCGATTTCATCCATTCGCCGCCGCAGCGCGTCCGTCTTTTCGACAGCCAGGGCAATTTCGTCGGCCCCTTCGTCTATGGCCGGCAGATGACGCTCGATATCGACACCCTGCACCGTCTCTATACCGACAAGCAGAACGACATCCAGCCGATCCGCTTTTTCTGCCGCGGCGATGGCTACAAGTTCTGGGGACTCGTCGCATCCAATTATCATCTCGTCTGCCCTGCGATCGGCGGGCAGATGTTCCTGCTCGGCACCGACCGTCTCGGCCGCGACGTGCTTTCGCGCATTCTCTAYGGCGCCCGTATCTCCCTTACCATCGGGCTGATCGGTATTTCCATCAGCTTTGTGCTCGGCATCGTCATCGGTGGCCTCGCTGGTTATTGGGGTGGCATCTTCGACCTCATCGTCCAGCGCCTGATCGAAGTGCTGCAATCACTGCCCTCCCTGCCGCTCTGGATGGCACTTGCCGCCATCATGCCGGTGACATGGAGCCCAATCGTCATCTATTTCGGCATCACCGTCATTCTTGGCATCATCGACTGGACAGGGCTTGCCCGCGCCGTACGCTCCAAGCTTCTGGCGCTGCGTGAGGAAGATTATGTCCAAGCAGCCCAGCTCATGGGTGCCAGCACGCCCCGTGTCATCGGCCGGCATCTCGTGCCCGGCTTCATGTCGCATCTCATCGCATCCGCCACCATTTCCATTCCGGGTATGATCCTTGGTGAGACGGCGCTCTCCTTCCTCGGCCTCGGCCTGCGGCCGCCCATTACCAGCTGGGGCATTCTTTTGACAGAGGCCAAGAGCGTCAGCGTCATCGCCTTCTATCCGTGGCTGCTGTTTCCGATCGTTCCGGTGGTGCTGGTGATTTTGGCGTTCAATTTTCTGGGAGATGGCTTGCGCGATGCGGCAGATCCCTACAAATAGCGTCGAGTTCGGCCGGGTGCTTCGCGTCCGCCGCCTCGTGGCCTCCGATTTACGGGGGTGGTAGAAGTATGTCGTCCACCTCAGAGGGCACACACATGGCCAGACGCCTCGAAGATGCACGCATCCTCATGTACAGCCACGATACATTCGGCCTCGGCCATTTGCGCCGATGCCGCGCGATCGCCCATGCTCTCGTCGAGGACTATCGCGGCCTGAACATCCTGATCATATCAGGCGCGACGATTGCCGGCGCTTTCGATTATCGTGCCCGCGTCGACTTCGTGAAGATCCCGAGCGTCATCAAGCTTCGCAACGGCGAATATACGTCGCTTGCCAGCCACATCGACCTGCACGAGACGATGAAGATGCGCGAATCCAGCATTCGCCATACGGCGGAGACCTTCCAGCCCGACATCTTCATCGTCGACAAGGAGCCGATGGGTCTGAAGGGCGAGGTCGAGGAAACGCTTGCCTATCTGAAGGCGCGCGGCACCATTCTGGTGCTGGGTCTGCGCGAGATCATGGACGCGCCGCATCTGCTCGAAGCCGAGTGGAAGAAGAACAGCGTGATGCAGAAGATCGATCAATATTACGATAGCATCTGGGTCTACGGACCGCCGGATTTCTACGACCCGCTTGTCGGCCTCGACGTGCCCCCGARTGTTCGCCGCAAGATGGATTTCGTCGGCTTCCTGCAGCGTAGTGTCTCCAAGGGCAAGAACTCGCTGAACGCCCGCAAGGACGACTATATCCTTGTCACGACCGGCGGCGGTGGCGATGGCTCCGATCTCGTTCACGACGTGATGAATGCCTATGAGGCCGACGAGACGCTGACGCAGAAGGCACTTGTCGTACTTGGTCCGTATATGCCGGCGGCCGAACGTGCAAAGCTGGTGAAAAAAGGCGAGCAGATCCCCTATATCGAGGTAATCGAGTTCGACAATCACATGGAAGAGCTGATCGACGGCGCGACCGCCGTCGTCGCCATGGGGGGCTACAACACCTATTGCGAGATCCTCTCCTTCGACAAGCCGGCGCTCATCGTACCGCGCGTTGCCCCGCGCGAGGAGCAGCTACTACGCGCCCGCCGCGCCAGCGAACTCGGTCTCGTCGACATGCTTCTGCCTGAGCAGTCGGGCGACCCCTCCGTCATGGCCGAGACGCTGAAGCGCCTGCCTGCGCGACTTCCGCCATCGAAGAGCGGCTGCAATATGCACCTTGAGGGGCTGGATCATATTTCCCGCACCGTCGGCACATGGCTGGATAGCCGCGGACGCCATCTTTCCCTCGTCGGCGCAGAATAAAGAGCCATCCTTTGCCGCCACGTCGCAAGATTCTCGTCGTGCTGAAAGGCTATCCCCGCCTTTCGGAAACCTTCATTGCCCAGGAATTGCTAGGCCTCGAAAAGGCCGGCTTCGACCTGACGCTGATTTCCATGCGCCGGCCGACCGACAAGAAGCGTCATCCTGTCCATGACGAGATCAAAGCGCGCGTCGTCTATCTCCCAGAATATCTGCACGAAGAGCCGATCCGCGTGCTGAAGGGCCTCCTTGCCGGCTTTTCGAAACCCGGTTTCGGCGCGCTGATGAAGCGTTTCCTTGCCGATCTGCCGCGCGACATTTCCCGCAACCGCTTCCGCCGGCTCGGCCAGGCGCTGGTGCTGGCGCGCGAATGGCCTGACAACGGCGAGTGGCTGCATGCTCATTTCATCCATACGCCAGCTTCGGTGACGGAATATGCGAGCATTCTGACAGACACGCCCTGGACCTGCTCGGCCCATGCCAAGGATATCTGGACTTCACCCGACTGGGATCTCGGCCAGAAGCTCGGAAGCGCCCGCTGGGCGGTCACCTGCACCCGCAGCGGCTACGAGCATATGAAAGCGCTGACGGGGCGCCAGAATGCGGTACATCTGAGCTATCATGGCCTCGACCTCGCCCGCTTCGGCCATTTCGCCGGCGAGCGCTCGAACCGTAACGGCAGCGATCCCGCCGACCCCGCCTTCATCCTCAGCGTTGGTCGGGCGGTGGAAAAAAAGGGCTACGACGTGCTGCTGCGCGCGCTTGCCCTGCTGCCCGGGGAAATCAACTGGCGCATGGACCATATCGGTGGTGGCGAGGAGCTTTCCAAGCTGAAAAAGCTTGCCGCTGAACTCGGCCTTGCCGATCGCATCACCTGGAAGGGTGCACTGGCGCAGGACGACGTGCTCGATCACTATCGCCGCGCCGACCTCTTCGCGCTCGCCTGCCGCATCGCCGCCAATGGCGACCGCGACGGTTTGCCGAACGTGCTGGTCGAGGCTTCCAGCCAGCGGCTCGTCTGTCTCTCTACCAACGTCTCCGGCGTGCCGGAACTGCTGAGCGACGGCGAAAACGGTCTGGTCGTGCCGCCCGAAGATCCGGCAGCCCTTGCAAAGGCGCTCGAGATGGCGATCCGCAATCCCGATCTGCGCGAGCGGCTGGGCGATGCGGCGGAGTCGCGCGTGCGCGACCATTTTGATTATCATTCCAGCATCCGGCAGCTGAGCGGCCTGTTCGAAGCAGAATGGCAGAAGGCGTCATGAGAGCTCCCCGCATCTTCTTTTATGTTCAGCATCTGCTCGGCATCGGTCATATTGCACGCGCCAGCCGCATCGCCAATGCGCTGGTGAAGGATGGCTTCGAGGTCACCGTCGTCACCGGCGGCCTGCCAGTACCTGGCTTTCCAGGCGAGGGTGTCAAGACGATCGAGCTGCCACCCGTCGTTGCCAGCAATATCGGCTTTTCCGGCCTTGCCGATGTCGATGGGCAGGCTGCGGGCGAAGAGTTTCTTTCCAGGCGACGCGACCTGCTTCTCAAAGCCTTTGAGGAAGCAAGGCCTGATGTCGTCATTATCGAGGCCTTCCCGTTCGGCCGTCGGCAGATGCGCTTCGAATTGCTGCCGCTGCTCGATGCGATTGAGACCGTCGAGCCGCGGCCGAAGCTCTTAAGTTCGGTGCGCGACATCCTGCAGGAAAACCGCAAGCCCGGCCGCGACGAGGAAACGGTCAAGCTGATCAAGGACCATTTCGACGCCGTGCTCGTGCATGGCGATCCTGAATTCGTGCGCCTGGAGGACACTTTTCCGTTCACCGTCGAGATCGCCGACCGGCTGCGCTATACCGGTCTCGTTGCTCCGCCGCCGGCACCGGAACCATCCGAGACATTCGACATCATCGCTTCGGCGGGCGGCGGCGCCGTTGGGCTGGAGCTGATGCGCGCCGCGCGCGGTGCGGCCGCACTCCTGCCTGCCGATATCAGCTGGCTGCTGATTACAGGTCCCAACCTTCCCGCAGCCGATTTTTCCGCATTGTCTGAATATGCGCCTGCCAATGTCACCCTGGTGCGGTTCCGCAAGGACTTCCCCTCGCTGCTGCGTGGTGCGAAAGTCTCGATCTCGCAGGCCGGCTACAACACGGTGGGTGATCTCTTACGCACCCGATGCCACTCGATCCTCATCCCCTTCATGGCGGCCGGTGAGACGGAGCAGACCGTGCGCGCCGAACGGCTGCGGGCGCTTGGTCTTGCCGAAATCCTCCCGGAGGACGGGCTGACCGTCGACGATGTCAAGGCTGCGGTCGAACGGGCTCTTGCAGCACCGTTGCGTCCGGCCGTTTCCCTTAATCTCGACGGAGCGGCAAAAAGTGCGGCCATCATTCGCTCAATGATCGGCTGAAACCCTCGCCTATTCTAAAATTCATGTGATATAAGAAAATTTCCGGCGAGAATCGGCGTTTCGACATTAGTCCGCTCCGCCTTGTTTTCGTTGCGATATCGGCGGTCTGACTGCATGGTCCTGTACTCGGAGATTCTCCCTTCCCCAGCATCAGGATCGCTGTACGGACTTTCCCCACAGTCTGACGGTTAGCCATGGAAAAAAGCCTCGCGCGCTACATCTGGAAGAACACGCGGCTGCAGCAGCTCTGGATTCTGCTGGTCGTCGCAGCCTCCATGGTGCCCTACTTTCTATCCTTCGACCTGCCGAAGCAGATCGTCAACGGACCTATTCAGGGTGACGGCTTCGAAGGGCCGGGTGCGCGACAGACATTCATGCACATCGCCTACGACATCCCGCTGATCGGCCATGTCGAATTCTTCAAGGGCCTGGAGCTCAACCGCTTCCAGATGCTGATGGCGCTGAGCCTCGTCTTCCTTGCGCTGGTGGTCCTGAACGGCCTCTTCAAGTTCTATATCAACACCTATAAGGGCCGGCTCGGCGAACGCATGCTGCGCCGCATCCGCTTCGAGCTTATCGATCGCGTGCTGCGCTTCCCGCCCTCCCATTTCAAACGGGTGAAATCGGCCGAAATCGCCACCATGATCAAGGACGAGGTGGAGCCGATGGGCGGCTTCACGGGTGACGCCTTCGTCTCACCCGCCCTGCTTGGCGGTCAGGCGATTACCGCGCTGGCCTTCATCATCATCCAGAATTTCTGGCTGGGCATGATCGCGGCGGGCATCGTCGGCGTGCAGGCCATCGTCATTCCCCGCATGCGCAAGCGTCTCTTGGAACTCGGCCGCCAGCGCCAGCTGACAGCGCGTGAACTTTCGGGACGCGTGGGCGAGATCGTCGACGGCATCGGCACGATCCACGGCAACGACACCTCCAATTTCGAGCGTGCCGATATCGCAACCCGCCTCGGCCGCATCTTCTCGATCCGCTACGACCTTTATCAGTGGAAGTTTCTGGTTAAGTTCATCAACAACTTTCTCGCCCAGGTCACGCCCTTCCTGTTCTACGCAATCGGCGGTTATCTGGCGCTGCAGGGCCGGCTCGACATCGGTCAGCTCATCGCCGTCATTTCCGCCTACAAGGACCTGCCCGGCCCGCTGAAGGAGCTGATCGACTGGGACCAGATGCGCCAGGACGTGCAGGTCAAGTATGCGCAGGTCTACGAGCAGTTCAATGTCGAGCCGCTGATCGACAGCCGCATCCAGGAGCTTGCAACGGCGCCGATCGCGCCGCTGACGAGCGCCTTCGTCGTCACAAACCTCTCTGTCAGCGACGACAGCGGCGCACGCCTCGTCGATCACGTCTCTGTCGAGATCAAACCGAACGAGACAGTTGCGATCGTCGGGCCGAACGGCAGCGGCGCGGAGGCCTTCGCCGAAGCGCTCGGCCGTCTCGTCTGGCCGGATTCCGGCCGCATCACCATCGACGGACAGGATCTACTGGATCTCCCGGAATCGATCACCGGCCGGCGCATCTCCTATGCGGCCGCCGACAGCTATTTCTTCCACGGCACGCTGCGCGACAACCTGGTCTACGGCCTCAAGCATGCGCCGATGAAAGAACCTGAATATGATGACAAGACCGCCCAGGAATACAAATGGCACGTGGCGGAATCGCAGAAGGCCGGCAATCCGACGCTCGACCTCAACAGCGACTGGGTCGACTACGGCGCTGCCGGCGCAAATGGACCTGAAGACCTGCTGAAGGCGATCCGGCCGGTACTCGACGCAGTCATGATGTCGCAAGACATTCTGGATCTGGCGTTGCGCTCGACCGTCAATACCGAGGTTCATACAGCGCTCGGTAGCCATATCGTCGAACTCAGGACGTCGCTGCGTGAGCGGCTTGCCGGGGAAAACCTCGACGCGATCGTCGTGCCCTTCGATTTCGACGCTTACAATACGCAGGCAACCGTCGGCGAAAACCTGCTCTTCGGTACGATGAAGCGGCCGCTGATGAACAACCGACGACTTGCCGGCCATCCCTATTTCCAGCAGCTCTTCCGCGATACAGGGCTCAGCACCGATCTCTATGCTATGGGCCTGGAAATTGCCGAGAACGCGGTGGAACTCTTCCACGACMTGCCGCCGGACCACCCCTTCTTCCAGCAGCTCACCTTCATGACGGCGGATGRCATTCCGACCTACCAGGCGCTGCTGCAGAAGCTGCAGGGCAAGCGCTTCGAGGATGCGACGCCGGAAGACCGGGCAAGCATCATCCGTCTGAGCTTTGCCTATATCGAACCACGGCACCGCTTTGGTCTACTGACCCAGGCGCTGACGGACAAGATCGTCAGTGCCCGCAAGCAGTTCCATCAGAATATCCCCGACGACCTCGCCGAACTGATCGAGCGTTATGACATCAGCCGCTTCACGGCCTCCGCAAGCCTGATGGACAACGTGCTCTTCGGCCGAATCGCCTATCAGCAGGCCGATGCCTCCGACCGCATTCGCCTCATCATGGGTGAGCTCTTCGATGCGCTCGATCTCTATGACGATGTATTGTCTATCGGCCTTGAATTTGACGTCGGTTCCGGCGGCAAGCGCCTGACTGGGGTGCAGCGGCAGAAGCTCAATCTTGCCCGCGCGCTGCTCAAGCGCTCCGACTACTTCATCTTCAACCGGCCGATCCCCGCGCTCGACCAGCGCATCCAGGACCAGATCACCCGCAACATCATCGAAGGCCTGCACGAGGAAGGCAAGCGCCCGGCGATCATCTGGGTGTTGTCAAACGCCAAGCTCGCCGAAATCTTCGATCGGATTCTGCTCTTCGATCGCGGCGATCTTGCCGAGGCGGGCAACTATCCGGAACTTTCCGAGAAAAACGGGATGTTCAAGGAACTGTTATCGTAATATTCTATTGGGGCGGCAGAGACGGCGCCCGCAAGGTGCTTGGAGTTGGTTTTTAGCGCATGATCACGGACCATGCGGCAGGGGATTGTAACGCTCATGCTGTTGAGAGATGAAGTCGAAATGCTGCGGCGGGTGCCGATCTTCTCGAGGATCGCACCAGCGAAACTCAAGCTCTTGGCCTTCACTTCCGACCGCATGACGTACCACGTCGGCCAGAACCTGTTCCGACAGGGCGACGTCGGCGACGCCGCCTATGTCGTACTGTCAGGCACGGCCGATATCATCGTTTCCTCGCCTGCCGGCGAGATCAAGGTTGCCGATGTCGAGGTCAATTCTATCGTCGGCGAAATCGCCATTCTCTGCGACGTCTCGCGTACGGCAACCGTGCGTGCGACCTCTCCGCTCGAAGTCCTGCGCATCAGCAAGGAACATTTCCTCAAGCTTCTGAGTGATTTCCCGGAAATGGCCGTGGAGATCATGCGCGTGCTCGCCGACCGTCTCAACCACACGACCGCCGAACTGACCGCCGCGCGCGCTGCCAAGCAGCCGCAGATGGCGCAATAACGCCCGAAAATAAGATCCCAAACAAAAGGCCCGCCGGGTTTCCCAGGCGGGCCTTTTCGTTATGCCTATGCGCTATTCGCGCTGTTCCAGCGCCCGGCTGAAGGCAAGAGCCGCCAGCGTGCAGATCGCGCCCGAGAGCAGGTAGTAGCCGACGAAGGTCAGGCCGAACTGGCTTGACAGGCTGAGCGCGACCAGCGGTGCGAAGCCGGCACCGATCAGCCAGGCAAGGTCGGAGGTGAAGGCCGCACCGGTGTAGCGATAGCCGCGCCCGAAACGCGACGATRTCGAGCCGGTCGCCTGGCCGAAGGAAAGACCGAGCACGCCGAAGCCTATGATAACGAAGGCGTCATGACCGCTGTTGCCGGCGCCAATCAGGAACGGACCGATGAAGCTGAAGATCGCAATGAGCACAGCGCAGATCGCAAGCTGCGCGCGACGGCCGATGCGGTCGGCGATCATGCCCGAGGCGATGATGGCGACGAAGCCAACCATGGCGCCGATAACCTGCACCACCATGAAGGCGCCGATCGGCTGGTTGCCGTAAAGGCTCATCCAGCCGAGTGGGAAGATGGTGACGAGGTGGAACATGGCAAAGCTTGCCAGCGGCACGAAAGCACCGATCAGGATATCGCGGCCGTGGACGCGCAGCACGTCGAGGATCGGCGCGGCTTCAAGCTCATGCTGCTCAAGAAGCGTGCCGAATTCCTTGGTCATGACAAGGCGAAGGCGGGCGAAGAGTGCGACGACGTTGATCGCAAAGGCGACGAAGAACGGATAACGCCAGCCCCATGAGAGGAAGTCTTCCGGGGAGAGGTTTGCGACGAAGTAACCGAACAGGATGCTCGCCAGCGCAAAGCCGATTGGTGCGCCGAGCTGCGGGATCATTGCGTACCAGCCGCGATGATTCGGGGGCGCATTGAGCGCCAGAAGCGAAGCAAGGCCATCCCATGCGCCGCCAAGCGCGAAGCCCTGGCCAAGTCGGAAGAGTGCCAGCAGGGCGATCGACCAGTAGCCGATTTCATCATAGCCCGGCAGGAAGGCGATCGACGCCGTCGAGCCGCCGAGCAGGAAGAGCGCGATCGTGAGCTTCGTGCCGCGCCCGTACAAACGGTCGATCGTCATGAAGACGACCGATCCGACGGGGCGAGCAAGGAAAGCGAGCGAGAAGATTGCAAAGGAATAGAGCGTGCCTGTCAGCCGATCCGGTGCGAAGGGAAAGACGAGCTGCGGAAAGACGAGTACGGATGCAAGGCCGTAAACGAAGAAATCGAAAAATTCCGACATGCGACCGATCACCACGCCGACCGCGATACTGCCGGGCGAAACCGGCTTGTCGTCGTGAATGCGCCGCGCATCCCTTTCCAGCGATGAAGATGATGGTCCTAAATGTCTGGCAGTAGCCATATGAAACGCCTCCCTCGTTCAAGGTGCCTGTGACAAAGCACCCCAAGCTGATCTTGTTCCATCTTTGCAGCTTATCAAGTCCGATTACGCAAATAGTTTTCCCGAATTCTCAAAAATCAATGCGGCCGAAAAAATCGCCCAATACACCGGCCGACCTATTCCAGAGTTTTATTGGGCAAAGCCTTACATTTCGGATATACAAAAATCGACGCCCGCCAAATTCCTTCTTGATTTCATCAGGATTCAACGGCGTCAGGGAGGCTGACTTCTCCCGCAGTGCAAAATGCGTGTTGCACTGCGACCAAAGACCTCATATCGCTGCGCGTGCCAGTGCTTTAGTCGGCAATCGAACGAAACAAAAAGAGCTTAGAGACGTGCAAAAACTGTCAAAGTTTTCCCGCCTTCTACTGATCTTGCCGCTGTTTTTTTTGGCAGGATGCAACCTGGTGGTCATGTCGCCTTCGGGTGATATCGCCACCCAACAGCGTGACCTCATCATCGTCTCCACGGTGCTGATGTTGCTGATCATCATTCCGGTGATCTTTCTCACGCTGTTTTTCGCCTGGCGCTACCGGCGCTCCAATACGGCCGCGAACTACGCGCCCGAATGGCATCATTCCACGCGCCTCGAAATCGTGATCTGGGCCGCGCCGCTCGCCATCATTATTGCGCTCGGCGCCATCACGTGGATTTCCACGCATAAGCTCGATCCCTACCGCCCGCTTGACCGTATCGATGCGGACCGTGCCATTCCGGCAGATACCAAGCCGCTGACCGTCGAGGTCGTGGCACTCGACTGGAAATGGCTATTCTTCTATCCCGACCTCGGCATTGCGACGGTCAATGAGCTCGCAGCTCCCGTCGACATGCCGATCAGTTTCAAGATCACCGCCTCCTCGGTGATGAWCTCCTTCTTCATTCCTGCCCTTGCTGGCCAGGTCTATGCCATGCCCGGCATGCAAACGAGATTGCACGCCGTCATCAACAAGGAAGGCGAGTATGACGGTTTCTCCGCAAATTACAGCGGTGAAGGCTTCTCGCACATGCGCTTCAAATTCCACGGCCTGAACCAAGAGGGTTTCGACGCCTGGGTGGCGCAGGTCAAGCAGCGCGGCACGATGCTCAATCGCGACACCTATCTGAAGCTCGAAAAGCCGAGCGAGAACGAGCCGGTGCGCTATTATGCCGGTGCCGATGCCGACCTTTACGACGCGATCCTCAACATGTGCGCCACGCCCGGCAAGATGTGTGCAGGCGAGATGATGCACATCGACATGATGGGCGGCGGCGGCAAGGAAAGCCAAGAAAACCGCGAAAAGCTGACCTACGACAACCGCCATGCGGACGAAGGCATCGTTGCACCTGCGGCAACCGTGCCCGCAACCGGGGCTCCCGCGCGAAGCGAGCCGGCCAGGAACAGCGGCGGCGACATGCAGGACATGCCCGGAATGGACATGCAGCATGAGGGTCACTCCATGCCTGGCACGAGCAACGGCGGCGATCCGGCGCCGGCGCAGCTCAACAATAACAATTAACCTGGCGCTTTGCGTCGCAAGACATAATGAACGGGTTGTTCCATGTTTTCCAATCCTGACCTCCTGAAGTTCATCTTCGGCCGGTTGACCCTCGAMKCGATCCCMTATCACGAGCCKATCCTGGTCGTGACCTTCATCGGYGTCGTYATCGGCGCCATCGCGGTGCTSGGCRTCATCACCTATTTCAAGTTCTGGGGTCCGCTCTGGCGCGACTGGRTCWSMAGCGTCGATCACAAGAAGATYGGCATCATGTATGTSATYCTCGCCGTCATCATGCTSTTGCGCGGCTTCTCSGAYGCGMTYCTGATGCGCGKMCAGCAGGCAATYGCCTTCAACGGCAATGAAGGYYMSCTGCCRCCGCACCAYTACGAYCAGATCTTYACCGCCCACGGCGTCATCATGATCTTCTTCGTGGCGATGCCMTTYGTCACCGGCCTCATGAACTTCGTGGTGCCRYTGCAGATCGGCGCSCGCGACGTCTCCTTCCCGTTCCTSAACAAYTTCTCGTTCTGGATGACGACGGCRGGCGCGATCATCATCATGMTCTCGCTCTTCATCGGYGAATTCGCCCAGACCGGMTGGCTYGCYTATCCSCCKCTCTCGGGTGCYGCCTAYAGTCCYGGYGTCGGYGTCGAYTATTATATCTGGGGCCTKCAGGTCGCCGGTGTYGGCACGACRCTSTCWGGCATCAACCTGATCGCKACGATCGTGAAGATGCGTGCKCCGGGYATGACSWTSATGAAGATGCCGGTCTTTACCTGGACGGCGCTCTGCACCAACATCCTGATCGTCGCTTCCTTCCCGATCCTGACCGCAACGCTCGCTCTCCTGTCGCTCGATCGCTACGCTGGCACGAACTTCTTCACGAACGACCTCGGCGGCAATCCGATGATGTACGTCAACCTCATCTGGATCTGGGGCCACCCGGAAGTCTACATCCTGGTTCTGCCGGCCTTCGGCATCTTCTCGGAAGTGGTCGCGACCTTCTCCGGCAAGCGCCTCTTCGGCTACGCTTCGATGGTCTATGCCACCTGCGTGATCATGATTCTCTCCTACCTCGTGTGGCTGCACCACTTCTTCACGATGGGTTCGGGTGCTTCCGTCAATTCCTTCTTCGGCATCACCACGATGATCATCTCGATCCCGACTGGTGCCAAGATGTTCAACTGGCTCTTCACCATGTATCGCGGCCGCATCCGCTACGAGGTGCCGATGCTGTGGACGGTCGGCTTCATGGTGACCTTCGTCATCGGCGGCATGACCGGCGTCATGCTTGCCGTGCCCCCGGCCGACTTCGTACTGCATAACTCGCTGTTCCTGATCGCCCACTTCCACAATGTGATCATCGGCGGCGTTCTCTTCGGCATGTTCGCCGGCGTGAACTACTGGTTCCCAAAGGCCTTCGGATTCAAGCTCGATCCCTTCTGGGGCAAGATGAGCTTCTGGTTCTGGCAGATCGGCTTCTGGTTCGCCTTCATGCCGCTCTACGTCCTCGGTCTGATGGGCGTCACCCGCCGCATGAGCCAGTTCGACGATCCATCGCTGCAGATCTGGTTCATCATCGCCGCCTTCGGCGTCGGCCTGATCGCGCTTGGCATCGCCGCCTTCCTGATCCAGATCGTCGTCTCCTTCAGGAAGCGCGAAGAGCTGCGCGATGACAGCGGCGATCCGTGGGACGGCCGCACGCTCGAGTGGTCGACCTCTTCTCCGCCGCCGGACTACAACTTCGCCTTCACGCCGGTCGTGCACGATCACGACAGCTGGTACGACATGAAGAATCGCGGTTACGAGCGTCCGCTCGGCGGCTTCAAGCCGATCCACATGCCGAAGAATACCGGCACCGGCGCGATCCTGTCTGCGATCAGCATAGCGCTCGCCTTCGGCCTGATCTGGTACATGTGGTGGCTGGTGGTCGTCTCAGCCGTTGCCATGCTCGTCGTCGCGATTGGCCATACGTTCAACTACAACCGCGACTTCTACATTCCCGGAGAAGAAGTCACCGAAACGGAAGGCAAGCGCACTCGGCTGCTTGCCGAGCAGGTGTAAGAGACCATGAGCGATCATACTATCGACACGGCCGAAAAGCCTGAATTCTATCTGACGGAAGACCATCATCCGGAGAACAGCACCAATCTGGGCTTCTGGCTCTATCTGATGAGCGATAGCCTGATCTTCTCGGTGCTGTTTGCCACCCATGCCGTGCTTGGCCGCAGCTATGCGGCCGGCCCGTCGCCAGCCGATCTCTTCGATCTGCCGCTGGTCGCCATCAACACCTCGATGCTGCTGCTCTCCTCCATCACCTACGGTTTTGCGATGCTGCAGATGGAGCGGAACGCCAAGGCGGAAACGCTGTTCTGGCTGGCCGTGACCGGCCTCTTCGGCGCGGTCTTCATCGGCCTCGAGCTTTACGAGTTCGTGCACCTCATCCATGAAGGTGCCGGACCGCAGCGCAGCGCCTTCCTGTCGTCTTTCTTCACGCTGGTCGGTACGCACGGTCTGCACGTCACCTTCGGCATCATCTGGCTGATCACGCTGATGGTGCAGGTCTCCATGCACGGCTTGCATGAAGCCAACCGCCGCCGTCTGATGTGCCTTTCCATGTTCTGGCACTTCCTCGATGTCGTCTGGATCGGCGTCTTTTCCTTCGTTTATCTGATGGGAGTTCTCGGATGAGTTCGCAAGCACCCGCACATGAGGATGCCCACGAGGCTCACCACGGCCACAGCCATGGGCACCAGGCTGGTCACGGCAGTTTCAAGAGCTACGTGACGGGCTTCATTCTGTCCGTCATCCTCACTGCCATCCCCTTCTGGCTGGTCATGGGAGAGGTCTTCGAAAACCATATCGTGACAGCCATCCTGGTGATGGCACTCGGCGCAGTGCAGATCGTCGTTCATATGATCTTCTTCCTGCACATGAACACGAAGTCGGAAGGCGGCTGGACGATCATGGCACTGATCTTCACGATCATCATCGTCGCGATCGCGTTGTCGGGTTCGCTTTGGGTCATGTATCATCTGAATGCGAACATGATGCCGATGAGCCCTGAATTGATGAAGAATATGCCCTAGAGGCTGGGAACGGGCGGCGGCAACGCCGCCCGTTGCGGTTTACCTATGACCGATATTTCTTCCGACCAACAGGACAGGCCGCGTTCGCCCGTCACACTTGCGATCCTTGGGCTCGTCCTTCTGTCCCTCATCGCCGCCTTGCTCGCGCTCGGCACCTGGCAAGTCTACCGACTCTCCTGGAAACTCGATCTCATCGCCCGCGTCGATGCGCGTGTCCACGCCGAGCCCGTCGCACCGCCCGCACAAGCCGACTGGAGCAAAATCAACGCCGCCGATGACGAATACCGCCGGGTTACGGCATCAGGTACCTTCGAACACGACAAGGAAACGCTGGTCACGGCATCGACAGCGCTCGGCTCCGGCTATTGGGTGCTGACGCCGCTCAGGCTCGCGGATGGCAGCGCGATAACAATCAATCGCGGCTTCGTGCCGACCGACCACCGCGACCCGGCCTCGCGGCCTGAAAGCGAGATCAGCGGACCGGTTGACGTCACTGGGCTGATGCGCATGACCGAGCCGAAGGGCATGCTGCTGCGCTCCAACGATCCGGCTGGCGACCGCTGGTATTCGCGCGATGTCGCAGCCATTGCCGAGAAGCGTGGCATTGCGGACGTTGCCCCCTTCTTCATCGACGCGGACGCGACACCCAATGCCGGCGGCTTTCCGCTCGGAGGGTTGACGGTCCTCGACTTCCCGAACAGCCACCTTGTCTATGCGATTACCTGGTATGTGCTGGCGATCATGGTGGCGGGGCTGCTCGTCTATATCGTGCGGAACGAGATCAGGCTTCGTCGTAGAGCCTAAGCGGTCACAGGATAGAGACGCAGCCTGCCCTCGCGGTCAGTCGTCAATCTTAACATCAAACCACCGCCCGACCGATCGCCTCAGCAAGCTGAGCCTGCGAGAACGGTTTGCCCAGCCGCGGTACGTCGGCGATACCAGCACCTTCCGGAATCTCGGCAAAGCCGGTCGCCAGGATGATCGGTATGTCCGGCCACTCCGTGCGGATCGCTGCGGCAAGCTGCGAGCCGGTCATGCGCGGCATGGCGTGGTCGGAGATGACGAGATCTACGCTTTCCCGTCGAAGGATGTCGAGCGCGTCGGCGCCAGCCGTCGCCTCGAACACGGTATGACCGAGATCCTCCAGCATCAGCGCCGTGTTCATCAAGACCAGTCCGTCATCATCGACAGCAAGGATGCGCAACGGCCGCAGGCCGATCACCGCTTCAGCCAAGGGCAGTTCGGACGGCTCGAAGAGTTTTTCGGCTTCCGTGACTGGAAACCACAGCTCGGCTGTCGTGCCTTCACCGAGCCGGCTTTTCAGCACGAGCCTGCCGCCAGACTGGCCTGCAAGCCCCTGCACCATGGAAAGGCCGAGACCTGTGCCTTTGCCGACACCCTTGGTGGTGAAGAAGGGGGTCACCGCCTGTTTCAACGTCTCTTCGGCCATGCCTTCGCCCTCATCGGTAACGGCGACGCGCACATAATGGCCGGCCGGCAGAGTGCCGCCGTCGGGCACGACCTCTTCAGTGGCTTTGATCTTGATAGACCCGCCGTCGGGCATCGCGTCGCGGGCATTGACGACGAGGTTGAGCACCGCCGTCTCGAGCTGATTCGGATCGGTGGCGATCGCCGGCAGGCTCTCGGGAAATACGGTTTCGAGCGAGGCGACCGGACCGAGGGAGCGCGAGACCATGTCCATCATGCCCCGCAAAAGTTCGGAAACATCAATCCTCTCCACCTGCAGCTCCTGGCGGCGCGCAAAGGCGAGCATGCGCTGGGTCAGAGCCGCACCGCGCTGCGCGCCGAGCATGGCGTTGTCGACAAGCGGCGACAAAGCCGGATCCTGCGGCATGCGCTTCTTGAGGATTTCGAGGCTGCCCAGCACCGCCATCAGCAGATTGTTGAAGTCGTGGGCGATACCGCCGGTCAGTTGGCCGATCGCTTCCATCTTCTGCGCCTGGAAAAGCTCTTCGCGGGTCTGCTCCAGAGCACGCTGCGTTTCCATCTTCTCGGTGATGTCACGGGTGATCTTGGCAAAGCCTATAATGTCGCCGAAATCGTCTCTGATCGCGTCGATTACGATACTGGCCCAAAAGCGGGAGCCGTCCTTGCGCTGGCGCCAGCCTTCCCTTTCGAACCGTCCGTCGCGGCTGGCGGTGGCCAGCGCCTGCTCAGGCAATCCGTTAAGGYGATCCTCATCCGTATAGAAAGTGGAAAAGTGTCGGCCGATGATTTCTTGCGACCGATAACCCTTGATGCGTTCGGCACCGGCATTCCAGCTCGTCACGTTGCCTTCGGGGTCGAGCATATAGATCGCATAATCGGAGACGCCCTGAACGAGAAGGCGAAACTGCTCTTCGCTGCGCTTTAACGCGTTCTCTGCCGCCTTGCGTTCCGTCAGGTCACGAGTAATCTTGGCAAACCCGATCAGCTCGCCCGAGGAATGGCGGATCGGATCAATGATGACATGGGCCCAGAAGCGCGTACCATCCTTGCGCTGGCGCCAGCCCTCCCCCTCGAAGCGTCCCTCATTCGTAGCAATCGAGAGCGCGCGGGCTGGCAGGCCGGCTTCCCGGTCGGCATCCAGATAAAAGCGGGAAAAATGCTGGCCGATGATTTCGGAGGCACGATACCCTTTGAAACGCTGGGCGCCGGAATTCCAGCTCGTCACATAGCCTTCGGGGCTCAGCATGTAGATCGCGTAGTCGGTGATTGCATCAACGAGCAACCGGAAACGCCCCTCGTCCTGAAGAGACGTATCATATCGATCCACGGCTTCCATCTGCCCCTCTAAACGATCCACCAGCGCACTATAACGCCGGCTCGGGCCGATGGTTCCCTCAGACGGCTTGGCTTTGCGGATAAAAGCGTTCGGCAATTCGTTCCGACGCCGAATAGGCCTGCGTGACGATCTCAGGCACGAGATCGATGTCTGGCAGGCTGCCGAGGCCAAGCGGGCCGACCGCAAAAAGCCCATCGATTGACGAGCCGTCGTCCAGGAACGTTTCGCCGCGGGCATTGACCGCCAGTCCAAGCGCAAGCTCGTCGGGCATGGCGAGATGCGCCGCGAGCAAGCTCTCGATCAGAGGAGCGGAAAGATCAGGCGCATGGCAACGGCAATCGATGATGCGTTCGGCATGGATGACCTCCTCGCTCGACGAACCGACCGGCGTGAAGAACAGGCCGCTAAGACCTCGACGCCCGGCGCGACCGCGCCTGAGCACCGTGCGGCCCTCGGCAAGCTCCCGCTTGAGGCGCAGATGCATGGTCTCCGGCAGGCGATTGCGGTGGCTGTCGTAGATCGCTCGCAGATGCCTGTTAAACTGGCGCTTCTCGCGCGCCGGCAGCGACTGCCAAAGCGAACGAGCGTGTCTGCGAAGGCCGTTCATGACCGACTGCCAGCTTCGCCCCTCCTCCTCCGCCTCGCGGCAGGCCTGGCGGATGAAGCTGACGATGTCAGGCAAGCTTTGGGGTAGCGCCTCGACCGGGAAAACCGGATCGGCAGAATTCGGCGTGTGGCTCTGCGGCAGGAAACCGTGCCGTGAAATGATCGTTACCTGGCCGGTATAACCGGCGTCGCGAAGCTGCAGCAGCTGGTCCACGACGCGAATGCCGCTGCCGAGAAGCACCGTATGCGGCCGGGCGACGAGGCGCTGCGCCCTGACCGGTGAAACCTCTTGCTCCCCGGCCTCGGGTCGAGGCAGCCCGTAACCTGTCGCCAGGATCACGGTATCGAAAAGTGGATTGGACGGATTGGCGCTTTCCAAGAGGAAGCGGCTGCCATGGCTTCTGCGGATCGCCACGACCGGATCATGGCAGACCTGAACGGTGATATCCCTGCGAGCGGCGAGCGCTTCGGAAAAGCGCTGGTAGACATAGTCGCTGAAGATTTCCCTGGGTACGAAAATCTGCCGGAAGCCGGGGATCGCTGCCGGAACGGCGGCGCGGAATTCGGCGTTGCTACAGAGCCAGTCGTTGAAATCGTCGGTGTCGCCGAGCGAGACGGAGAGGTCGCGAACGCGCGTATTCAGAATGGTGGACGACCGCGCCGCGGAGAGAGCCTGACCACCGCTGACAGTAGAATTCGGATCGAAAAGCTGGAGGTGGAATGGCGTGCGCACGGTGCGCATCAGCGCGACCGCCATCATCATGCCGGAAAAACCGCGGCCGACGATCGCAATGCGCGGCATGGCGGAAATCTGCGCCGCCGCATTCGCCTTGCCGGAAAAAAGTCCCTGAACCGTCATCTCAACTCCCTTGCGGCTCATCCGCATGTGTCTCGATCAAGGTTTCAACGCAGGACGTCTGAGGCCATGCGTTGGGCAGGTTCATGCGGCCATGCAAAACGTTCGCCGCCAAATCGGGTTCCGTTTGGAACCATTCCAGGCTGGAGAAGGCATTCTCATGCCGACCCATAGTCTATTAAACTAGTCGTGTATGAAAGCGTGAAAAGCGCGAGGTGGCAAGAAGTTTATTTTACCACCTGCACAACACGCTGATCCAAAACGGAAATTGGTCGGCCTATGTCAGGATTTCAGCAGTGAACGAAAAGCGCGCCGTTTCGCCCGGAGCAAGTACCTTCGTGTAGGGGCGCCCCTCCAGTTCGTCCGAACCGCCATTTTCGGCGGCCGTTCCGTGCCAGGGCTCGACGCAGAGGAAGGGAGCGCCAGGCTTGGTCCAGAGCGCCAAATTAGGAAGGTTCTCGAAGCTGAAATGCATGGCCGGACCGCCTTCAGCCTCATAGCGCAGGCCAGCGCCTGTGCCTTCGGGGAAGATCATCGCATCCTGCTCGAACATCGAATGATCGAGCACCAGGCTGCCCGTCTTGAAGGGCGAGGCAAGCTTCGTCGGCGAGATCAGCCCACCTTCGAGCCGGACAAGCGCAGGTTCGGCGCCATTGTCGAGCGTGACTGTATGCGGCTTGTTGACAGCACCGGGCAACGGCCAGAGGAAAGCCGTATGAAAGCCGAGACCGAAAGGCATCTGCCTGATATCGCGGTTGGTGACTTCTCCAGCAACGGTCAGCGCCCGGCCTTCGACGCTATGGATGACGGCCAGCAGGAAATCGAAGGGATAGACCGCCCTTGTCGATTCGGAAGCGGAAAGCTCGTAGCGGCAGCTCGTTTCGGACGAGGATGCCAGTATGAATTCGCTGCGGCGGGCAAAACCGTGCTGGCCCATYGGCGCGCTATGGCCATCGACTTTAAGAATATCGTTCGGCGCCTTGCCAACGATCGGAAACAGGATCGGCGAACGGCCGGTCCAGAAGGCGGCGTCGCCGTTCCAGACCCAGGAGCGCCCATCACTCGATGTCAGCGCCTGCATTTCCGCACCGAGCGAGGAAACGTCGACGGTAAGAAACTGATTTGAGATCCGGACCGTGGATGACATCGAACGCCCCTTCGTGCTGCTTGGCGAGCGGACCATACATGCCCGGCAAGCGGATTTCCACTGGTGATGCTACGCTCTGAGACTTTCAGTTTCAGGCAGAACAATGCGCCTGCTGCGTGTGGTCGGCAGGCCTCGACATAACGTTACCGTCCAATCCGAGAAAGGCTCACGTAAAAATAACCGGTTGGTGAATTCTTTACTTGAACCCCCTGCCGGAATCGGCAAAACTGAATGTGCTATCAATCCCYTCATGGATTTGCCGTCCTTCCGGGCCACTTGGTCCGAGCACACATTTATTGGAAAAATACCGTGAGCAGCGATGCGTCCACACGCGCGACGAAGCCTTCGGCTTCGCTGGCGCTTGCAACCGCGGCAGGGTGGGGCAAGGGCCTCTACACACTGTTCCGCATCACCGTCATGGCCTTCCGCCATCCCTGGCAAGCAGGCCTCGCCATCGGCGCTACCCTGATCGCCTCAACCTTCCAACTTCTGATCCCCCGCCTGCTCGGCCAGGCGGTCGACCATACGCAGGTGGCGCTTCATGGCGGCACGGTCGGACAGCAGGCGCAGGATGCGCTTTTGACGACGGCGCTGCTTCTGCTCGGCGCCAGCGTGCTGCGAGGCCTCTTCACGATGGTCCAGAACTATTACAGCGAGGCGGTCGGCCACCATATGGGCTACGAGCTGCGCCTTGCCTGCTACGAGAAGATCCAGCGCCTCTCCTTCTCCTTCCATGACAGCGTGCATTCGGGTGACCTGATCACGGTCGGCCTGCTCGATCTGGAAGGCGTGAGGATGTATTTTTCCACCGCGCTCGTGCGGGTTTTTCTGCTGACCATGCTGATCGGCATCGGCGCCTATATGCTGCTCTCGACCGACGTGGTGCTCGGTCTGCTGGCGCTCTCCTTCGTGCCCTTCGTCGGCTGGCGCTCTTCTGCGACCCAGCTTCGCCTGCGCGCCACCTGGCTCGACCTGCAGCAGCGGCTTTCGGTGCTGACGCGCATCATGGAAGAAAATCTTGGCGGCATTCGTGTCGTGCGCGCTTTCGCAGCCCAGGACCACGAACTCTCGAAGTTCGACGAGGCCTCGAAGAATGCACTGGAACTTGCCCATCAGCGTGTAGGCATTCGTGTCATCAATACCAGCGCCATGACCTTTTCCTTCTTTGTGGCCATGGGGCTGGTGCTGTGGGTCGGTGGCGGCAAGGTGCATTCTGGCGAGATCACCGTCGGTACGCTCGCCTCGTTCCTCACCTTCATGACCATCCTGCAGATGCCAGTGCGTCAGCTCGGTCTGATGGTCAACGCCTTCGCACGTGCTTCGACCTGCGGYACGCGCCTGTTCGAGTTGCTCGACCTTGAGATCGCCGTGCGCGATGCACCCGATGCCAAGGAATTGACGATCACCGACGGCACGCTGCGCTTTGAAAATGTCAGCTTCGCCTACCCGAGCTCACCCATGCACGAGGTACTGCATGATGTCAGCTTCGAGGCAAAGCGCGGTGAGACGATCGGCATMGTCGGCCCGCCCGGCAGCGGCAAGTCGACGCTCGCACATTTGATCCCGCGTTTTTATGACCCGACAGGCGGCAAGGTCACCATCGACGGTCAAGATATCCGCAGGGCGACGCTGCAATCGCTTCGCCGGTCCGTTGCCGTCGTCCAGCAGGATTCCTTCCTGTTCACCACGACGATCGAAAACAACATCGCTTACGGCGATCCCTGGGCTAAGGAAGGCAGGATCGAGCGCGCCAGCGAAAGCGCGCAGTTGCATAATTATGTGCTCGGCCTGCCGACCGGCTACGACACGGTCGTCGGCGAGCGCGGCGTCTCACTTTCGGGCGGCCAGCGCCAGAGGCTTTCGATCGCCCGCGCGCTGATGCTCAAACCCGCCGTGATGGTGTTCGACGATTCGACGGCTGCGATCGACGCAGCCACCGAACAGCGCATCCGCAGCGCCATGCGCCGCTACGCCGCTGATCGGGTGACGATCATTGTCGCCCACCGTCTGAGTTCGCTGATGCATGCCGACAGGATCTTTTTCATTGAGGGCGGCCGCATCGTCGAGCAGGGCACGCATGACGAGCTCTTGGCGCTCGGCGGACGATATAAGGCACTTTACGATTTGCAGGTGCGACCGGGCGACGACGCTTTGAGCGCGTAAGAAACCGGCGCTGGAGGAAATACATGGCCGAGGAACTGGAAACCGAACGTCCCGATGTTCGCGAGGATGGCAGACGCCCGCCGCGGGCGGTCGTCGGGTCGCAGCGCGTCGAAGAGGAAATTTTCGGCAAGGTCTTCGATTCCAACATCGTCAAACGCATCTGGGCTTTTGTGCATCCCTACCGGCGCGACGTCATTCTGTCGGTTATTTCAGTGCTGGTCTTCACCGGCATGCAGCTGATGATCCCGCTGATCATCCGCTACGCCATCGACCATGGGATGCAGCCAGACACCAACAGCTCGGCTTTGACATGGGCGATCGTTGCCTTCCTGATCGCCATCCTCATCAACTACGGCGCCAGCTACTTTCAGGAAACACTGGTTGGCGGCGTGGCGGAAAACGTGCTCTTCGATATCCGCAGGGCCATGTTCTCGCATCTCCAGCGCGTTTCACTGTCCTTCATGGACAAGACGGAAGTCGGCCGGCTGATGTCGCGCCTGCAGGGCGACGTAAATTCGATGCAGGAATTCCTTGAGACCTGCGTGCTATCGGTCGGCGATATCTTCCTGCTGTTCGGCATCGTCTTCGTGATGCTCTATCTGGATTTCAAGCTCGGCCTGCTGACACTTTCCGTGCTGCCGGTGCTCTTCATCGTGCGGCTCTTCTGGCTGCCGCTTGCGCGCAAATCCTTCATGGCCGCGCATGAGACGAATTCGGTGGCGAACGGCGCCTTGGCGGAAGCTATTCACGGCGTGCGCGCGGTCCAGAGCATGGACCGGCAGGATGTCAACTTCACGCTCTATGACGACAAGGCGCATGCCAACCTGCTGACGCATCTGACGGCGGCGCGGTACGCCCAGGTCATGGTCCCGATCGTCGATTCACTGACCGGTATCGCCATGGCGCTCGTCATCGTTGTCGGCGGTTCGCGCGTATTGAACCAGGCGCTCGACGTCGGCGTGCTTGTCGCCTTCCTCTTCTACATTCAGCGTTTCTTCGACCCAATCCGCTCACTGACCCTGCAATATTCGGTCATGCAGCGCGCCATGGCGTCTGGCCAGCGGTTGACCGATGTGCTTGACGTGCCCGTCGATATCAAGGACGCACCCGACGCCAAGGTGCTGTCGCCCGATATGGACGGATCGGTCGAGTTCCGCGACGTCGTCTTCGGCTACAATCCGAAGCATCCGGTGCTCAAACATGTGAGCTTCAGGGTAAATCCCGGCGAGACGGTCGCTCTCGTCGGCCCGACGGGATCGGGCAAATCGAGCTGTATGTCGCTGATCCACCGCTTCTATGAAGTGCAGCAGGGACAGGTCGTGGTCGGCGGGCACGACGTGCGCGAGCTGACACAGGATTCTCTCGGCCAGCAGATCGCCATGGTGCTGCAGGAACCCTTCCTCTTCACAGGCACCGTCTTCGAAAATATCCGCTACCACAAGGCTGAAGCGACACGGGAACAGGTCATCATGGCCGCCAAGGCCGTCGGCGCGCATGACTTCATCATGCGCCTGCCGCTCGGCTATGACAGCATGCTTGGAGAGCGCGGCGGCAATCTTTCGCTCGGCCAGCGCCAGCTGCTCTCCTTTGCCCGCGCGCTGGTGGCCGATGCCAAGATCCTCGTGCTCGATGAGGCAACGGCCAATATTGACAGCTATACCGAAATGCTGATCCAGAAGGCGCTGGTAAAGCTGCTCGAAAACCGGACCGGCCTCGTCATCGCCCACCGGTTGGCAACGATCCGGGAAGCTGACCGCATCATCGTGCTGCAGAATGGCGAAATCGTCGAGAGCGGCAATCACCACCAACTCATGAAGAACGGCAAGCTTTATTCGAAGCTCTATAATCTCAACTATGCATCCTTCGACGATATTCCCGAGGATGTGCTGGAAGAGACGGCGACGGAATCGGCTACCTGATGCCGGCAGTTGCGATTGCGCGTTTGACCCGGCCGAATTCGCCCTGAGGATTTCAGTGCAAAACATAAATTGAGGCCCTACGCGCCGTTTCCGGGGGGCTTGCCTCAAAAGGTGCAAGATTTGAACGAACAAACGCCCCCGTGGAGCATTTTATGTTCTATAGGGGCGATTTGCGACTAAGGAGAATGTTATGAAGAGAATTGTTAGCAGTCTGTTGATTGCGACGGCCCTTGTGGGCTCGGCTATTCAGCCTGCTGCCGCACGCGACCATCATCACCACGACAACACCGGCCGTGCCATTGCCGGCGGACTGGCAGCGGGTGTCGTCGGTGGTCTGATCGGCGGCGCCATCGTCAACAGCGGTCCCCGCTATGTCGACGGCCCCCGTTATTATGATGCAGGCCCACCGCCGCCGAGGTGCTGGTACGAGGATCGTGACGTCCGCAACCGCTATGATGGCGGCTATCATACCGAAACCGTACGGGTCTGCGACTAGTGGCTTCGAGAAGCGCCTGATGCATTAAAGCGGCGTTGACCTGATCCTTGGTTATCGCCGCTGCCTCTCGCCCCTTCGGCCGGGATTGCAGCTGCAATCCCGGCCGTACTTTTCCAGCAATTGACAAGAGCTGCCAGCGACATCAGCTGCGAACCATTCCAGCCAAGCGGAAAATCCTCATCTGTCATTTGCCTGCAAAGAACCGCCGTTAGGTGTCGGCCTGGGCAATTGCATGGCTGTGCGACATGATTGCACCAATGCAACGGGCAGAGAAATGAACCGGGACGATTTCCTGAAACGGCAGAACGTTGCAACCCGCTCCGCGACCCATGTCAACTTGCTACCATCGCTCTCTATATATGTGCCGGCGGGGATTGCCGAATCTCATCACCCGTCCTTCGGCGGCTCATCCAGCGCTGGTTTTCAATGCTGACCGTTGTCGAGCGGTTTCAGAAGACGGAAGTTGTCGTGCGTGAGACATTGAGGGAAAACCGATGACTGATGGTCCGGTGAACGACGTCAAGACGCCGAAGAAGGAGCGTATGCGCTTCGTGAGCGCCGAACAGGTGGCGCAACTTGCCGGCGTTTCCCGTTCGGCCGTATCGCGCACCTTTACGCCGGGAGCAAGCGTTGCGCCGGCGACGCGCGAGAAGGTGCTGCGCGCGGCTGAGGAACTCGGCTACCACGTCAACGATCTTGCGCGCGGCGTGCTGGCCAATCAGAGCCGCCTCGTCGGTATCGTCGCCACCAAGCCGGAAGTCGGCTTCCGCGCGCATCTCGCCGCCGCCCTCGCCAAATTCCTGATCCAGCGCGGCAGCATTCCGATCCTCATCAATACCGGCCAGACGGAGGACGAACTGCTGGCCGCTCAGAAGATGCTGATCGGTCACCGTGCCGAAGCGATCATCATCCTCTCCGGTTCGCCGCCAGCAAGCTTCTTCGAACTTGCCCAGCGCAACGGCCAGCCGCTTGTGGTCATCGGCCGTTCCGAACCGGATGCCGACCACGTGCGCGCGGGTAACTCGGAAGCCTCCCGCAAGGCAGCAGCGGTTTTCTTCGAAACCGGACGACGACGCCTGGCAGTCGCCGGCTCCAACACCGGCACACCGAGCATCATCGAGCGCGAAAGCGCCTTCCTGTCGACGGCAGAAGGTCTGGGTGCGGACGTGTTCATCGGTCGCGGCGCGGATTCGGATTATGAGAGCGGCATTACCGCCGGCCGCGCCCTGTTTTCGAAATCCGTGCACCCTGATGCCGTCTACTGCGCCAACGACCAGATCGCCTTCGGGCTTATGGACTACGTGCGGCAGGAGATGAAACTGCGCATTCCCGAGGATGTCGCCATCATCGGCTTCGACGATGTTCCAGAGGCATCCTGGCTGAGCTACCAGCTGACGACCTTCCGCCAGGATCCGCTCGTCATGGCGCTGCGTGCCGTCGAACTGATGGAGCGCCGCCTCGAAAATCCGGACTTGCCGCCGGGGTATGAACGCGTCATTCCTGAGCTCGTCATCCGCCAGAGCTTCAGACCCTGATTCCTGTCCGAAAGATTCCCATGCATTGCGAATTTCCTGATGATGCCCGCTTCGTGCTTGCCAAAGACGTGATCCTCGATGCGGCCGGAAAGGYGCTCTCCTACTTCTCCGATCTCGCCTCGCTCGAAACCGGCCATAAGCTGAACGGCCAGGATGTGGTGAGCCAGGCCGATAAGGCCGTAGAGGCGATGATCCGCGACGGCATAACCGCCGCCTTCCCGGATGACGGCGTGCTCGGTGAAGAGGAAGGGCTGGCGGACGGTCCCTCCGGCTATCTCTGGGTCGTCGATCCGATCGACGGCACGAGCTGCTTCGTGCATGGCATCGACCAGTGGTGCATCTCGATTGCCGTCATGAAGGCTGATGAGACTGTGCTCGGCCTTATCTGCCAGCCGACGACAGGCGATCTCTTCGTGGCGAAGAAAGGCGAAGGCGCCTTCCTGAATGGTAATGCGATCAGCATCGACAAGGCGACGGTGATTGGTACCGGCCTTCTCGGCGTCGGCGCCAATTTCCGCATCCCGCTGAAGCAGGTCTCGATCTTCATCCACCTGCTGCTGGAAGCCGGTGGCATGTTCATCCGCAATGGCTCCGGCGCACTGATGCTGGCACAGGTCGCCTGCGGCCGGCTCGCCGGCTATTACGAACCGCATATCAACGCCTGGGACTGCATGGCCGGGCTATTGATGATCCGTGAAGCCGGCGGCTGGACCGAAGCCTTCCCCGGCAAGGGAACACTTTTGACCGGCGGCCCGGTCATCGCCGCAGCGCCCGGGGTAAGGGACGATCTCCTGACGCTCGTCGGCCGTTCTCTGCAGGATGAATTGGCCTAAACCTACTAGGTTGTTCGCCCAGCCTCGCTGGTCGGGGATGAACTTGATGCGATCCTCTCCGTCAGATCGACGAAATTGCGGATGAGCGCAAGGCGCGCGTCGGCGCGGTGGGCGACATAGAGCGGTAGCGGCGGCAGATCGCCCGGAAAGAGCGGCCGATAGACGACCGATTCCCGATGCAGCACCCGCATCGATGCCGGCACGACAGTCAGACCGCGCCCGCCGGCCACCAGATTGATGGCAGCGATGATTCGCGAGACCTCATCGACGATCCGCGGTGTAACACCGGCTGTGCGGAAAGTTTCCATCAGGCGCTCGAAGATCCCGGGTCCATCCGTGCGTCGATAGACGACCATATCAACATCGTGGAGCATACCGAGCGTCAGCGGTTCACCCTCCGCCTCGGCGTAGGGGTGGCCGCGCGGGATAGCGACCAGCATGTCCTCTTCCGAGAGAGCCCGTGCCGTCAGCTCCGGAAAGCGCTTCGCATCGATATGCAGCAGCGCGACATCGACGCGCTGCTGCTGAAGGGCAAGGATTAGCTCATAGGTCTCGCTCTCCTCGACCACAATCTCGGCAAGCGGAAAGGCGCGGCGGAACTGCTGGAGGAATTGCGGCGCAAGCACATGCAGCGAGGCCGAGCTGGTGAAGCCGACCGACAGCCGGCCGCTTTCGCCTTTGCTGAAGCGGCGCACATTGTCGACCGCCAACTGCGACCGCCGAAGGATATCGCGTGCCTCCTGCAGGAACAGTTCGCCCGCACTGTTCAGGGCGACCCGGCGGGGAGACCGGTCGAACAGCGAGACGCCGAGCTCATATTCGAGATCCCTGATCTGCTGGCCGAGAGGCGGCTGCTGGATATGCAGGCGCTCGGCGGCGCGGTTGAAGCTCCCCTCCTCCGCGACGGCCACGAAATATCTGAGATGCCTGAGTTCCATCGGTAACCTAGAACTTTTTGAGTTTAAGTGTTGAACAATATAAATATTTTACATGCACATGTCACGCCTCTAGGCTCGTCCCAACTTGACCGACACGGAGGAGACGACATGGCCAAGAGCAAACCGAAAATCGCGATCATTGGTGCCGGAATGGGCGGCCTTGCCGCAGCGGCGACACTGCGCAAGGTCGGCATAGATGTCCAGGTTTACGAGCAGGCGCCGAAATTTGCGCGCGTCGGCGCCGGCATTCAGATGCTGCCGAATTCGTCGCATGTCCTGCGCGGCATCGGCGTGCTGGATCGCCTCAAGAAGATTGCCTTCGAACCCTATTCCCACCTCAACCGCGTCTGGGACACCGGCGAGATCAAGCGCGAGCTGCCGATGCCGGAAGATCTTTATGGCGCGCCGTTCCTCTGCATGCATCGCGCCGACTTGCATGAGGCGCTTTATTCAGTGCTTCCGCCCGAGATCGTTCATCTCGGCAAGAAGCTTATCGGCCTCGATCAGAAAAACGGGGGCGTCAGCCTTTCCTTCGCCGACGGCACGAAGGTCGAAGCGGATGCGGTCATTGCCGCAGATGGCGTTCACTCGCTGGTGCGCGAGACCATCGTCGGTCCCGACGCGCCGCTCCACAAGGGACGCATCGCCTATCGCGCAGTCTTCGATGCCAGCCTGATGAACGGTGGCACGATTGCACCCTCCAGAACAAAGTGGTGGGGCCTCGACCGGCACATCGTCATCTACTATACGGCAGCAGACCGGAGCTCGCTCTACTTCGTCACCAGTGTTCCCGAGTCGGCCGACTGGATGACAACCGAATCCTGGTCGTCAAAGGGCGACGTCAAGGAGTTGCGCGCCGCCTATGAAGGCTTCCATCCGGAAGTTCAGATGGTGCTCAACGCCTGCCCGGATTGCCATAAATGGGCAATTCTCGAACGCGAACCGCTGCCACGCTGGAGCGATGGCCGCGTTGCGCTTCTGGGCGACGCCTGCCATCCGATGACGCCCTATATGGCCCAGGGTGCCGCAACCTCCATCGAGGATGCCGCCGTGCTGGCACGCTGCCTCGAGGCCGTCGACAATGACGACATCGAAGGCGCCTTCCGCCGCTACGAGGCAAACCGCAAGCCGCGCACGTCTCGCATCCAGGCGATCTCCAGCGCCAATACATGGATGTCGGGTGGCAACGAAGATACGACATGGCTCTACGGCTATGACGCCTGGAACGTGCCGCTGGTCGGCGAAAATGACCTGGCAATGGCCGGCTGAGCGGAACGGCAAGATGCTGAAGCAAGAAACCCGCGCAATGGACGGTCACTATGAATTCGTGACCGTCTCGGATGGCGCAACCATCGCCTTCCGGCGGTACGGCACGCCGGGAAAGCCGCGCCTGCTGCTGATCCATTCGCTTGCCCTTGATGGCAGCATCTGGACGGATGTCGTCTCCAGACTGGAAGGACAGGCCGAGATAATCTGTATCGACTGCCGGGGGCATGGCTGGAGTAGCCGTGCCCCCCTTTCCAACGCAATCGAGCGCTTCGCCGACGACGCTGCCGAGGTTCTCGACAAGGCCGGCTGGGACCAAGTGGTGGTTGCGGGCTGTTCCATGGGCGGCTGTATCACGCAGGCCTTCGCCGCCCATCACCCGGAACGGGTTTCTGCGATGATCCTCATCGATACTACCGCTTGGTATGGAGAAAAGGCCCCGCAAGAATGGCGGACGCGGGCTCAAAAAGCGAGGACCGAAGGCCTCGCCTCGATGGCGGCCTTCCAGGCGACCCGCTGGTTCGGAGACGGATTCAGGGCGGAAAACCCCGTCAAGATCCGGGAGATGATGGAGATCTTTGTCCGCAACGATCTCGATGCCTATGAAGCGACCTGCATCATGCTCGGCAATGCCGATCTTCGCAGCGCCCTTCCCGGCTTCCATTTCCCGGTCTCCGTCATTGTCGGCGAAGAGGACTATGCAACCCCTGTCGAGAGTGCGCGCCAGCTTGCAGAGGCGATCCCGGGGGCGTCCCTGACGATCCTGCCAGGCGCCCGGCATCTGACGCCGATAGAATGCAGCAATGTCATCGCGGATGCGATCGGCATGATGATTGAAGCTGCCGCCAAATAGGGCGAAGCTGGCGGCAAGGAGGCGCCGCCAGCCTGTTTAACCGTGCCGATCTGGGAGGATGATATGCACGATAACAATAGCATACTGGTCGCTGGCTCGGCTGCAGGTGAAGTCTCGCAAGACGGCCCGCAGCAGATGCGATTGCCAGGCCGCGCAGCGGTCTTGACCGCGCGTTTCGAAGCGATCCCCTTTACGTCCTGGCATCGCCGGGCGCGTATCGTCATGGGCAGCGCCACTTTTCTCGATGCCTTCGATGCGCTTTCGCTTGCCTTTGTCCTGCCGATCCYGATCAAGCTTTGGGCGTTGACGCCGGCCGAGATCGGCTGGATGATCGCGGCAAGTTATATCGGCCAGCTCGTCGGCGCGCTGCTCTTCAGCCGGCTTGCAGAGACGTTCGGCCGCGTTCACATGGCTGCATCCGCGACCGCGCTCATGTCGGTCATGAGTCTGGCCTGCATATTGGTCGGCGATTTCCGGATGCTGTTCATTTGCCGACTGATCCAGGGTATCGGGGTTGGCGGCGAAATGYCCGTCGCTGCGACCTATATCAGCGAGCTTTTGCGCGCCAAGGGTCGCGGACGCAACTTCATGCTCTACGAGTTGATCTTCCCGATCGGGTTGATGGTGACGGGTCAGGTCGGCACGTTGATCGTGCCGGTCTTCGGCTGGAAATCGCTCTTCCTGCTTGGCGGGATTCCCGGCCTGCTGATTGCCTATCTGCTGTACCGCCTGCCGGAATCGCCGCGCTGGCTGATCGGCCAGGGCCGGCTCGACGAAGCCGAAAAGGTGATCCGCCAGGCCGAGGAAAGTGCGCGGCGCAAGGATCCCGGCTATTCCTTCGACGACCGCGCCTATAACGAAGCCACACTGGCGCTCGGCGGTCAGAGCCAGGCCGCCGCACCGCGGCCACGCAGCCGCTGGCGGGAACTGTTGTCACCGACCTTCCGTGTGCGCACTATCGTCGCCTGGATCCTCTGGGCAAGTTCGTTCTTTGTCGCCAACAGCCTGAACAACTGGATGCCGACACTCTATCACACCGTCTATTCGCTGGAACTCGGGAGTGCGCTGCGAGCAGCCTCGATGACCAATGTCGCCCAGGTCGTCATCCTGCTTGCCTGCGCCTTCTGCATCGACCGCATCGGAAGGCGCACCTGGGCCGTCGCTTCCTTCCTCGTCGGCGCGGTTCTGCTGGCGGCGCTCGCCGCCGGCGGGGCAAACAGTCTCTGGTCACTCATTCTACTTGCAACGCTTGCTTACGGCGTCGTCGGTTCCGTCAATGCCGTGCTCTATCTCTATACGCCGGAAATCTATCCGACGCGCATGCGTGCGGTCGGAACGGGCCTTGCCACATCATGGCTGCGCATCGCCTCGGCCGTCGGTCCGATGACGGTCGGCTACATGGTCGGCGCCCAAGGCATCAATTCGGTCTTCATCATGTTCGGGATCGTCGCCGTCATCGGCGCGCTGGCCGCAACGCAGATGATCGAGACCGGTGGACGCAAGCTCGAGGAAATATCCTCCTAGGTGCCGTCACCCCGTGCCCTGCACGCTCCATGGAGAGAAGTGCC
>NZ_JBFUBG010000038.1:0-53547 GCF_056405875.1 Rhizobium sp. P1_E6
GGTGGGAGGCAAGCACGCGACGGCGCCCGCTGCATCGCGAATGTCGAATTCGTGCTGCTGAGATCACCACCAGGATTCCACTTTGGAAATCGGCAAAAATACCAATAATCACAATGATGTAGAGAAAACCAATGGCGGACAAGGTGGGATTCGAACCCACGGTACGCTTTCACGTACACACGCGTTCCAGGCGTGCGCCTTAAACCACTCGGCCACCTGTCCTTTTTGGGCGTTCGCGCCTTGGAGAGGAGCAAATCGTCGGAACGGCGCGATATATACCCAAGAATTTTTGCCGATCAACCCAAATCTAACAGTTTTTTGACTTCTTCCGATAAAACTGCGCGCATGCCGTCCATTGCGCCGTGCCCGCGCCAAGCCTATCTCTAGGTTTGGGTGGAGAATGGCGCGGCTCGCCGGACATCAAGGCTTACCCGTCGTCGGAGGAATCGATGCGTTTTTTGTTGCGTCTTGCCAGCTTGGTTGCGCTGGCAGTTGCGGTCATTGCCGGGACGATCGATTCGATTCAGTCCGTTGCCTCCTCTGAAGTGATCATGACCCCGATGGCGGATGCATGGCAGGATGTCAGTCCCTCGACGCTTGTCGCGCTCCAGTCGTCCGTCTCCTATTATGTCCACCCGCGTTTTTACGCCTTCATCTTTCAGTGGCTGATGCTGCAGCCGGCCTTTGCCGTGCTTCTGATAGTGTCGCTACTGCTGTGGATGATCGGCTACAAGAAGCCGCCGGTGGCAGGCCGTTTTACCGCGTAACAGATGGTGCTGGAGGGTGTGGATGAGCGCAACCGGCAGCTACCAGAACGCGAAGATAATGATGCCGGTGCGGCGCCCGCACTGGTTAGAAAATCCGCATTTTAGCGGTCGATTTGCCCAGAATTCAGCCCCCGAGGACTGATTTTCGGCAATGATGGCAAATCTTTACCAACCGAAAAATTTCTCGTGAATTTTTCGTTGAGCCATGCAAGGATGCACGCAGCCAGGCCTCCGGGGGGAGGTCGGTGGTTCCGCAGACATGCCTGGAAAAGGCTTGCGGGAGGACCCCAAACAAATAGCAACAACAGGGCTGCACTCATGAAAAAATCCCTTCTCACCCTCCTTGCCGTGGCAGCGATGTCGACGACGGCGCTTGCCGCMGACATCAAGCCGGCTCTCGTTTACGGCACCGGCGGGAAGTTCGATAAGTCCTTCAACGAAGCTGCCTTTAACGGCGCTGAAAAGTTCAAGAAGGAAACCGGTATCGCCTACCGTGACTTCGAACCGACCGGCGACACCCAGGGCGAGCAGGCTATCCGCAACTTCGCAAGCCGCGGCTTCAATCCGGTCGTCGCCGTTTCCTTCGCCTGGACCTCGGCTGTCGAGAAGGTTGCTGCAGAATTCCCGGACACCAAGTTCATCATCGTCGACTCCGTCGTCGACAAGCCGAACGTCCGCTCCGTCCTCTACAAGGAAGAGGAAGGCTCCTATCTCGTCGGCGTTCTCGCCGGCATGGCGTCCAAGAGCGGCAAGGTCGGTTTCGTCGGCGGCATGGATATTCCGCTGATCCGCAAGTTCGAGTGCGGCTACGAGCAGGGTGCGCGCGCCGTCAAGGCTGACATCGAAGTCTTCCAGAACATGACCGGCACGACGGGTGCAGCCTGGAACGACCCCGTCCGCGGCGGTGAGCTGACCAAGAACCAGATCGACCAGGGCGCTGACGTCGTTTACGCGGCAGCCGGTGCGACCGGTCTCGGCGTTCTGCAGACCGCAGCCGACAACAAGAAGCTGTCGATCGGCGTCGATTCCAACCAGAACCACCTGCATCCGGGTTCCGTTCTGACCTCGATGGTCAAGCGCGTCGATCTCGCCGTCTATAACGCCTACAATGATACCAAGAACGACAAGTTCACCGCTGGCGTCCAGTCCCTCGGCGTCAAGGAAGACGGCGTTGCCGCTGCGATCGACGACAACAACAAGTCGCTGATCACGCCGGAAATGCAGGCTGCCGTCGACAAGGCCAAGGCCGACATCATCGCAGGAACCATCAAGGTTCACGACTACACCACGGACAACGCCTGCCCGAAGTGAGTCGTAACTGAGATCGGGCGTATGGCGGACAAGGATTTTCGCCATACGCCCTTTTCTTATTTGGAGCCTGCTGTGACAGACCAGCCTGCTATCGAACTTGTCGGCATCGACAAGAAATTCGGCGCCGTTCACGCCAACAGGGACATCAACCTGACCGTTGCCAAGGGCTCGATCCACGGCATCATCGGGGAAAACGGCGCTGGCAAATCGACCCTGATGTCCATCATCTACGGTTTTTACCAGGCCGACAGCGGCGAGATCCGCGTCAACGGCCAGCCCATCATCATCAGGGACAGTCAGGCGGCCATCGCTGCCGGCATCGGCATGGTGCACCAGCACTTCATGCTGGTCGAAAATTTCACTGTGCTTGAGAATATCATGCTCGGCGCCGAAGGCGGAGCGTTGCTGGCAAAGGGTGTCGCGTCGGCGCGCGCCGAACTCAAGCGGCTGGAAACGGAATACGGTCTTGAGGTCAATCCGGACGCGGTGATCGAGCAGCTTCCGGTCGGCCTTCAGCAGCGGGTGGAAATCCTGAAAGCCATGTATCGCGGCGCCGAGATCCTCATTCTCGACGAGCCGACGGGCGTGCTGACGCCGGCTGAGGCCGATCACCTGTTCCGTATCCTGGGCGTGCTGCGCGACCAGGGCAAAACCGTCGTCCTCATCACCCACAAGCTGCGCGAGATCATGGCGATCACCGATACGGTCTCCGTCATGCGCCGCGGCGAGATGGTCGCCACCCGCAAGACGAGCGAGACCACGGTCGAAGAGCTTGCCGAACTCATGGTCGGCCGCCGCGTGCTGCTGCGCGTCCAGAAGGGTGAGGCAAAGCCCGCCGATGTCGTGCTCTCCATCCGCAACCTGACGGTCAAGGACAACAGAGGCGTGACGATGGTCGACAACGTCTCCTTCGATGTGCGCGCCGGCGAGATCGTCGGCATTGCCGGTGTCGCGGGTAACGGCCAGTCGGAACTGCTGGAAGCGATTGCCGGCATCCGTAAGCCGGCCTCCGGCGAAATTCTGCTCGACGGCCAGACGATCGACAAGGCCGATCCGGCGCGCCTGCGCGAGCTTGGTCTCGCTCATATCCCCGAAGACCGCCATCACATGGGCCTGGTCCTCAAGTTCGAGGAATACGAGAATTCGGTGCTCGGCTATCACCGCCGGCCTGCCTACAGCCGCGGCCCGCTGCTCGATCTCGACGCCATCCGCAAGGATGCGATGGAGAAGATCGAGAAATACGACATCCGCCCGCCGAACCCGCGCCTGAAGACGGCGAATTTCTCCGGCGGCAACCAGCAGAAGATCGTTGTTGCCCGCGAGATCGAACGCGATCCGAAAATGCTGATCATCGGCCAGCCGACCCGTGGCGTCGATATCGGCGCCATCGAATTCATCCATCGCCGGATCATCGAGATGCGCGATGCGGGCAAGGCCATCCTGCTCGTCTCCGTCGAACTCGACGAAATCCGCGCCCTTTCAGACCGTATCCTTGTCATGTTTGCCGGCCATGTGGTCGGCGAGAAGACGCCCGATGCCGGTGAACAGACCCTCGGCCTGATGATGGCCGGCATTGCCGCGTGAGGCCTCGATGAGCACTGCTTCCGTAACACTACCGAGATGGATCAATTACGGTCTGATCCCTCTTTTGAACCTGGTCATCGCCTTCCTGATCTCCGGCTTCGTCGTCTGGCTGATCGGCGAAAGCCCGCTTGCCGCCCTCTCGCTTCTCATCGAGGGCGCCTTCGGCAGCGGCGAGGGCATCGGCTTCACGCTCTATTATGCGACCAGTTTCATCTTCACCGGCCTTTCGGTCGCCGTTGCCATCCATGCCGGCCTCTTCAATATCGGCTCGGAAGGCCAGGCCTATATTGGCGGCCTCGGCTGCGCGCTGGTGGCACTGGCGCTCGATAATTACGTGCCCTGGTATGTGACGATGCCGATCGCCGTCATCGGCGCCGGCCTCTTCGGCGCTGCCTGGGCCTTCATTCCGGCATTCCTGCAGGCCAAGCGCGGCAGCCATATCGTCATTACGACGATCATGTTCAACTATATCGCCGCAGCCCTCATGGTCTATCTGCTGGTGCATGTGCTGATCGTGCCGGGCAAGATGGCGCCGGAAACCCGCACCTTCCTTGAAGGCGGACAGCTTCCGAAGCTCGGCTGGATCATGACGATGTTCGGAGCCAAGCTCGGTGCTGCGCCGTTCAACGTCTCCTTCATCATCGCGCTGATCGCCGCCTGGTTTGTCTGGGTGCTGGTCTGGCGCACCAAGCTCGGCTTCGATATGCGCACGCTGGGCGTCAGCCCGACGGCTGCCGCCTATGCGGGCATTCCCTATGCGCGCACCGTCATCATCGCCATGCTGCTGTCGGGTGCGCTCGCCGGCATGATGGCGCTGAACCCGGTCATGGGCTCGTCGGCCCGCCTGCAGGTGGAATTCGTCGGTGGCGCAGGTTTTGTCGGCATTGCGGTATCGCTGATGGGAAGAAACCATCCGCTCGGCATCGTCTTCGCTGCGATCCTTTTCGGAATCCTTTACCAGGGCGGCGACTGGATCTCCTTCGAAATGCCCAACATCACCCGCGAGATGATCCTTGTCATCCAGGGTCTGGTGATCCTGTTTGCCGGTGCGCTTGAATATATGTTCCGCCCGGCGATGGTGCACATCTACCAGCAGTTCAAGCGAGCCTGAGGAACGGACGATGGATTATTATGAAATCTTCATCAGCGTTCTGAGCTCGACGATCCGGCTCTCCATCCCGCTGATCTTCACCGCACTTGCCGGCCTGTTTTCCGAACGCGCCGGCATTTTCGATATCGGTCTCGAAGGCAAGATGCTGGGTTCTGCATTTGCTGCTGCCTGTGTCGCCTATCTCACCGGTTCGGCCTGGGCGGGCCTCGGCGCCGGCGTGGTCTGCTCGGTGGCGCTCAGCCTCGTGCACGGCTTTGCCTCAATCACCAATCGCGGCAATCAGATCATTTCGGGCGTCGCCATCAACTTCTTCATCGCCGGTATCACCATCGTGCTCGGCCAGGCCTGGTTCGGGCAGGGCGGCCGCACGCCACAGCTGGCAGCTGACGCCCGCTTCTCGCCGATCACGCTTCCGGGCGCCGATGCCATGCGCGACGTGCCGATCATCGGCCCGCTTTATGCCGGCGTGATCTCCAGCAACAATATCCTCACCTATCTTGCCTTCCTCGCCGTGCCCTTCTCCTGGTGGGTTCTCTATCGCACACGTTTCGGCCTGCGCCTTCGCGCTGTCGGTGAAAATCCGGGTGCGGTGGATACGGCGGGCATTTCGGTGAGTTGGCTGCGTTACCGCGCCGTCATGTGCGCGGGCATCCTCTGCGGCTTCGCCGGCACCTATCTTGCGATCGCCCAGTCAGCCGCCTTCATCAAGGACATGTCGGCGGGCAAGGGCTATATCGCGCTCGCCGCACTCGTCTTTGCCAAGTGGAGGCCTGTGCCCGTCATGTTCGCCTGCCTGCTCTTCGGTTTCCTCGATGCGCTGTCGAACTTCATGCAGGGCAAATCGGTACCGCTGATCGGCGAAGTGCCGGTACAGGTTTTCCAGGCACTGCCCTATATCCTGACCTGCGTCCTGCTCGCAGGCTTCATCGGCGTCGCGATCCCGCCGAAGGCCGGTGGCGTGCCCTATACGAAGGAGCGTTGATATGTCTCACGATCTGTTCGAAGCCGCGCGCGGCGCCATGGCCTTCGCGCACGCGCCCTATTCCAAATTTCCGGTGGGCGCCGCGATCCGCGCCGAGGACGGCAAGGTCTATACCGGCGCCAATATCGAGAACCTCTCCTTTCCTCAAGGCTGGTGCGCCGAGCCGACGGCGATCGGCGCGATGATCATGGGTGGTGCGAAGAAGATCGTCGAAATGGCCGTCATCGCCGAAAAACTGCCGCTTTGCCCGCCGTGCGGCGGCTGCCGGCAGAAGATTTCGGAATTCGCCTCCAAGGACACAAGGATCTATCTCTGCGACGAAGCCGGGGTGAAGAAGACCATGACCATGGAAGAGCTTCTTCCCTTCAGCTTCGAGACGGAACTCGGATGATCGCGACCATCGATCTGCTCGCGGCTCTGCTCGGCGGGCTCAAGCCGCGCTACGGCATCATACTCGGCTCCGGCCTCGGCTCATTGGTCGATCAGGTCACGGATGCCGTGTGCATTCCCTACAAGGACCTGCCGGGCTTTCCGGTCAGTGCGGTCTCCGGTCATGCAGGAAACGTCGTTGCCGGCCATCTCGGTTCGGAGCCGGTCATCATGCTCTCGGGCCGCGTCCACTATTATGAAAAGGGCGATGCCAACGCCATGCGCCTGCCGATCGAGGTGTTACACGCCCTCGGCGTCGAGAACTTGATCCTCACCAATTCGGCCGGCTCCCTGAAAGACGACATTGCGCCCGGCTCGGTGATGCAGATCGCCGATCACATCAACTATTCCGGCATGAACCCGCTGATCGGTGAAGAGAGCGACCGCCGTTTTGTCGGCATGACCAATGCCTATGATGCGGAGCTTTCGGCTGCGATGCGAGATGCCGCCAAGACGCTTGGTATCCCGCTCGCAAGCGGCGTCTACATGTGGTTCTCGGGCCCGAGTTTCGAGACCCCGGCCGAAATCCGCATGGCTCGCATTCTCGGCGCCGATGCGGTCGGCATGTCGACTGTGCCCGAGGTCATCATTGCAAGAATGCTGGGCTTGAGGGTTGCCGCCGCCTCGGTAATCACCAACTATGGGGCTGGCATGACCGGAAACGAGCTCAGCCACGAGGAAACCAAGGATATGGCGCCGGTTGGCGGTGCCCGTCTCGCCGCTATACTGAAAGAAATGATTGCCGGTAAATGATTGCCGGCGGAGGAAGCGAAAATGAATAGCCATTCCAGCCGGGAAACGGCCGCTGTTGCCCTCTCCCTTCTCGATCTCACCAATCTGGCGGATGACTGCACCCAGGAGCAGATCGATGCGCTTTGCGCCCGCGCGCAGACGCCTTATGGCAATAGCGCTGCAATCTGCATCTGGCCGCGTTTCGTCGCCCATGCCCGCATCGTGCTCGGCAAGGGCCATCCGGTCCGCATCGCGACCGTCGTCAACTTCCCCTCCGGCGACATGGAAATCGCCGATGTCGCGGCCGAAACGCGCGAGGCGATCGCCGACGGCGCCGATGAGATCGATCTTGTCGTTCCCTATCGCAAGCTGATTGCGGGCAACGAGAAGGCGGTGACCGATATGGTGGCGGCCGTGCGCGCCGAATGTGTTGCGCCCGTTCTGCTGAAGGTCATCATCGAGGCCGGCGAGTTGAAGGATGCCGCCATTATCCGCCGCGCGTCCGAACTGGCGATTGAGGCCGGTGCCGATTTCATCAAGACCTCCACCGGCAAGGTCGCCGTCAATGCGACGCTGGAGGCGGCCGACATCATGATCCGCTCGATCAGAGAAAGTGGTCGCAAGGTGGGCTTCAAGCCGGCCGGCGGCATTTCCACCGTTGCGGATGCAACCCTCTATCTGAGCCTTGCCGAAACCATCATGGCGCCGGATTGGGCCATGCCTTCAACCTTCCGTTTCGGAGCATCCGGCCTGCTCGACAATATCCTTTCCGTTCTCAGCGGCACGGAGCCAAAGCCGGCGGCTGCCTCGAGCTATTGAGATGATCCCGCAGGAGATCATCCGCCAGAAGCGTAATGGCGCGGAACTTCCATCCGGCGATATCGACGCCTTTATCGCGGCGCTGGCTGCCGGCAATCTGTCGGAGGGCCAGATCGGCGCATTCGCCATGGCTGTCTGGTTCAAGGGCATGTCGCGCACCGAAACCGTTGCGCTGACGCTCGCCATGGCGCGCTCCGGCGACATGCTCTCCTGGGAGGGAATCGACCGGCCGGTCGCCGACAAGCATTCGACCGGCGGCGTCGGCGACAATGTTTCGCTGATGCTTGCTCCGATTGCCGCTGCCTGCGGTCTGGCGGTGCCGATGATATCAGGCCGCGGCCTCGGCCATACCGGCGGTACGCTCGACAAGCTCGAATCCATTCCAGGCTATGTAATCAACCCCGACGCCGCTCTCTTTCGCAAGGTGGTGAAGGATGTCGGCTGCGCCATCATCGGCCCGACGGGTGCCTTGGCGCCAGCCGATGGCCGGCTCTATGCCGTGCGCGATGTGACGGCGACCGTCGATTCCATCCCGCTGATAACGGCTTCGATCCTTTCCAAGAAGCTTGCTGCCGGCCTTCAGACATTGGTGCTCGACGTCAAGACCGGCAACGGCGCCTTCATGGCCGATCCGGAGCAGGCAATCGTGTTGGCGCATTCGCTGGTCGAGGTCGCAAATGGCGCGGGCGTGAAGACATCGGCATTGATAACGGACATGAACCAGCCGCTTGCCGATAGCGCCGGCAATGCGGTGGAAGTGCGCAACTGTCTCGATTTCCTCGCAGGCCGAAAGGCCGGCACCCGCCTTGAAACCGTGGTGCTTGCCTTTGCCGCCGAAATGCTCGTGCAGTCCGGCGTTGCCGGCTCGCTGTTCGAGGCGGAGGGCAGGGCACAGGAAGCGCTTTCCTCCGGCAGGGCTGCGGAGATTTTCGCCCGCATGGTGCATATGCTGGGCGGCCCGGCCGATCTTCTGGAACGGCCGGATGCCTATTTGCGCCGGGCACCGGTCGAGCGCCCCGTTCCGGCGTCCCGCGCCGGCTGGCTCGCTGCCTGCGATGCGCGTGAATTGGGCGTCAGCGTCATCGATCTTGGTGGCGGCCGCCGCCATCCGGCTGACAGGATCGACCACAGCGTCGGCTTCACCGGCCTGCAGCCGCTCGGAACGCGTGTGAATGAAGGCGATCCGATCGCCCTCGTTCACGCTGCCGACGAGGCTTCGGCCGAAAGGGCCGTCGTCGCACTTGCAGCAAACTATCGCATTGCCGACGAAAAACCGGCGCTGCCGCCCGTCATCGCCGGCCGTATCTGATGGGATTTATTGCTTGAGGCTGAGGGAGCCGTCGGCAACAGAGTAGGAAGCAAGCTTCTGCAGGAAGCTCATACCAACAAGCGTGCCGCTCAGCGCCTCATCCTTCAGCACGAAAGCTTCGACGCTGCGAACGCGGATGCCGCCGATTTCCATGCGATCGAGCATCACGTGCGCCGCCTTGGTCTGGCCGTTCGCCGTATTGACCGCATAACGGAAATCGAGCTGGTTGCCGCTATAGCCCAGCCTGCGGGCGAGGCTTTCGTTCAGCGCGACATAGGTGGCGCCGGTATCGATCAGCCCCTGCACCGGCTTGCCGTTGATCCTGAAATTGCCGGTATAATGGCCCTGCGCATCGGCCTGCAGGCGGGTCATACCGCCATCGCCGATCGTGGCCGGCGCGTCAGGTGCGCTATCTTCGGTCGAGACGAAATTTGCGGAAATTGTATTGCCGGGCTGCTGCGTCGTGCGGGTGAGCAAAGAAGGCACTTGTGTCGCCAGCGCAGCCGCGATGCTGGCAAATATGACCGTACGCATGAGCATGAAACAGAAATCCTTCCTGTATAAACCCCGCCTCATGCGGGACCTCACGCTTCAAGCAGCTAAGCCATAAGTGCTGAAAAGTTGCTAACGGGAACATAAAAAAGGCCCGGAACGAACCGCCCGGGCCTTGCAAGTCTTTCGAATTGGTAAAGGAAATCGAAATTATTTGGTGCCGTACATGCGGTCGCCGGCATCGCCGAGACCGGGCACGATATAGCCCTTCTCGTTCAGATGACTGTCGATCGCCGCCGTGAAAACAGGAACGTCCGGATGGGCGGCGCGGAAGTTCTTGATCCCCTCGGGAGCGGCCAACAGGCAGAGGAAGCGGATATTGTGCGCGCCGCGCTCCTTGAGCTTGTCGATGGCGGCAATCGAGGAATTGCCGGTCGCAAGCATCGGGTCGACGACGATGATCAGGCGCTCGGCGACATCCTCAGGCGCCTTGAAGTAATATTCGACCGGCTGCAGCGTTTCGTGATCACGATAGACGCCGATATGGGAAACGCGGGCGGAAGGCACGAGATCGAGCATGCCTTCCAGCAGTCCGTTGCCGGCGCGCAGGATGGAGGCAAAAACCAGTTTCTTGCCTTCGAGGATCGGCGACTGCATCTCCTGGATCGGCGTTTCGATCGTCTCCATCGTCAGTTCCAGATCGCGCGTCACCTCATAGCAGAGCAGTGTCGAGATTTCGCGCAACAGCCGGCGGAAGCTGCCTGTCGAGGTTTCCTTGCGCCGCATGATGGTGAGTTTGTGCTGCACGAGCGGGTGATCGATGACTGTGACGCCGTCCATAGGAGAAACCTTCCAATTCTTTGTTCTTATCGGGTGTTTTTTCCATGGAAATTGCCTCCACTGCAAGAGCAGAGGTGAATTTGCCTGGAGCATTAACAATCCCGTCCACCTCTAGAGGCGGGCGAGCAACGCTTTGCGAGTCTCTTCATCGACGAAAGCCGCCTCGACGGCCGTTCGCGTCATCGCATTGATTTCAGCATCGCTGAAGCCGAAAGCCTCCGAGGCAAGCTCGTATTCCCGCTTGAGCGACGTGTGGAAGAAGGGTGGATCATCGGAGCTGATCGTCACCTTCACACCCGTATCCCTCAGCCTGCGCAGTGGATGCGCGGCGAAATCCGGAAAAACCTTGAGCGCGATATTCGAGCCGGGGCAGACTTCCAGCACCGTGCCTTGGTCAGCAAGCCGCTTGACGAGATCGGCATCCTCGATTGCCCGCACACCGTGGCCGATACGCGAGGGGCGCACCTCGTCCAGTGCATCCGAAACGCTGAAGGCACCGCAGACTTCGCCGGCATGGATGGTCAGGCCGAGCCCTGCATCGCGGGCGATGTCGAAGGCGCGCGCATAGTCGGCGACGCGGCCCATCCGTTCCTCGCCGGCAAGATTGAAACCGGTAATCAGCGGATTATTGGTCTTCGCCGCATATTCGGCAGCGCCGATCACGCTCTCAGGGCCGAAATGCCGTTCACCTGTTACAATTAGCCGCGCCTCGATGCCGCTTTTTGCCTTCGCCTGGCGGATGCCTTCGCACACGCCCGCAATGTAGGCATCCGCGCCGAGACCGATACGCTTGCCGTGATCGGGCGAAACGATGAGTTCGCTGTAGATCGTACCGATGCCGGCAAGCTCTTCGAGATAGGTTTCCGTCAGCAGCGCATAGTCATCCTCGGTCTTGTAGACCTCGGAAACCTTGTCATAGCATTCCAGAAAGCTCGCGAAATCGTGCCAGACATAGGCGCCGTCCTGCAGATAGGCGCTGATGTCGATACCGTATTTACGCGCCTGAGCCTCGGTCAGGGCAGGGGGGGCGGCACCCTCCAGATGGCAGTGCAACTCGACCTTCTTCAAATGCGATGTCACAGAAAACTCCTTCCATACGGCCCCGAGGGAATGCCGAGATGCCGCGCAATGCTCTCGCCGATATCGGCGTAGGTCCGACGCACGCCGACAGAGCGCGATCTGATGCCGGGACCGTAGGCGATAACAGGCACGCGCTCGCGCGTATGGTCGGTGCCGCGCCAGGTCGGGTCGCAGCCGTGATCGGCGGTCAAAACCACGAGGTCGCCGGCCCGCAGCTTCTTGTGAACTTCCGTCAGGCGTGCGTCGAAGGCTTCGAGAGCGGCTGCATAACCCGGCACATCGCGGCGATGACCGTACGCCATGTCGAAATCGACGAAATTGGTGAAGACGAGATCACCGTCCTCCGCCTCGTCGATCGCAGTCAGTGTCGCATCCATGAGGGCATCGTTGCCATTGGCCTTGATCACCCGGGAAACACCGTGATGGGCGAAGATATCGCCGATCTTGCCGACCGCATGCACATTGCGGCCGTGCTGAACGAGCCGGTCGAGCAGCGTCGGTTCCGGCGGCGGCACCGAGAAGTCGCGACGGTTGCCCGTTCTCTGGAAGGTCGCAACGCTCTGGCCGATGAAGGGGCGCGCGATGACGCGGCCGATATTATAGGGATCGAGAAGACCGCGGGCGATCTGGCAGAAGTTGAGCAGGCGGTCGAGGCCGAAATAGACCTCATGAGCCGCCACCTGGAAGACGGAATCCGCTGACGTGTAGCAGATCGGCTTGCCGCTGCGCATATGCTCCTCGCCATAGCGGGCGATGATATCGGTTCCCGACGCATGGCAGTTGCCAAGAATGCCGGGCACATCAGCTGCACGGCAGAGCGCTTCGATCAGTTCCTGTGGAAAGGCATCGCCCTCGCTCGGAAAATAGCCCCAGTCGAAGGTGACGGGCGTTCCGGCGATTTCCCAATGTCCCGATGGTGTGTCCTTGCCGCGCGAGGTTTCGTTGGCGGCGCCATAGACACCATAGATCGTGTCCGGCAGTGGCATGCCGGCCGGAAACTGCCCGGTGGCGGCTCGCGCAATATGCAACAATCCGAGTGCCGACATGTTCGGGAGCGCAAGAGGGCCGGAACGCAGGCCTGCTCGGTCGGCAGCACCGGCGGCACAGAATTCGGCGATATGGCCAAGCGTGTCGGCGCCTTCATCGCCATAGGCTGCGGCATCCGGCGCTCCGCCGACACCGAAGGAATCCAGAACGAAGAGAAAGGCACGCGCCATTTTTCACCCGTATTATCTGCTGTCGCCAGCGTAAAGCTGGAACGATCTGACTGGCGCCCAGCCATATAATGACGGGAACCGCTTGGCAAATTTGAGGTGTGGAAGCGCCAGAGCATGTCGCGCAAAAGTGTGCAGCAGTTTTGCGATAACGACATGCGCCAGATAGAAAGCATGTTGCGCAAAGTGTGCAGTGGTTTGCGATAACGACATTCATCGACAGCGTGGCAGGCGGATACCAGGGATCGTGATACGCTAGCAGTCCCCGCAGGGGATATTTTCGTTCTGTCGCTGGCGATAGAAATAGCTGCGGCCGATCGTGATCGTGCGCATCTTCGCAGGCATGAAGTTGGGCGCAAAGACGAATAGTGTATAGGGTATGCTGAGTTCGCTTCGGATGAGGAAGCTGTTGGCCTTCTTCATTTCCGTCGGCACGTCGGAAACCGTGCTGTTTTTGGCATAAGGCGCTGCCCCCTTTGACGCCCAGGACCACATGACAGTAGGTTTGGAGCTGCCGTCGATCTGGATTGCGGTGACCTTCACCAGCATATCCGAACTGTTATAGGGCGAGTAGATCGGCGGCGCGGCTTTAGCGATATCTGTAAGAGAACTCTTTGTGACGCTCTGCTGTTGGGTGACGATATCGGCGATCGAGCCGGCAGCGCGTGTCGTGCGCTTGCTGACGCTGAGCCCGACCGTGATCTCGAATGCGCCGAGATAGAGCATGACCAGAACCGGGAAGATGATGGCAAACTCGATGGCGCCGACGCCCTTCCGGTCGCGTGCAAAACGCCGCGCCGTCGAACCCAGCCATATGAGAAGTCCGCGGCGGGCCACTATGGATACTGCTCGTTCTGGAAGGCGGCCGTCGAGACGATCAAATATTCGCTCGGCATGGAACTGCCAACCGGACGAAGCCCCGTAATGTAGGGACGCACGAGATCGACGATGATGGACCAGCGATAATAGGCACGCAGCATGTTGATTGAACCGGGGCCGCCAGGCGTGAACTTAAAGGCTGAAATTTTCAGATCGGAATATTTATCCGCAGACATTCTCGGGATCGCTACTGGCATGGCAGCAAAGGTGGGGAAGCTCTGCACATCCAGATAGAGCTTGCCGGGTGTCGCCGCCTCCGTTTGCGAACAACGGATGATGATCGAGATTTCATCGCAGAAGGCCTGCCGGAACTGGGTCTGCGTCTTATAGCCCGCACGCGTGGGATCGACGAAGGTGATCTGCCCTGTCCGCATCTGGCGGCTCATCGTATCGACGGCGTTCGAGACGAGTTCTTCCGCAGCAAAGGCGATGAAGGTTTCCAGGATGGCGAATACGACGACGAAATAGGGAATGGCGAGCAGCGCGAATTCGATCGCTGCGGAGCCGTCGCGCGAGCGGGCCAGGGCGCGAAGTCTGGATAAACGGAGGGACGCACGCACCTTGCCCGTCTCCTGCTCACTGATCGCCATAGTCTGGCCTCGAAAATGTTCTTCGAGCGTCACACTAGGGCGCGTTCGTTGATTTTCCGTTTCAGGTCGGAGCAGCTATTTTAACGAATGCGCGTGAATTCCGATGATATTGCCTAGTTTGCAGAAGTGGCTTCACCTTGCTGAGAATGCTGCTCGCAATTGGGCGTGCAGGAAAGAACCGAGCGCTCCGTCTGGCGATAGACGCGCACCGTATTGCCTTCATCGATGGAAACGAGAATGCGTTCGTCCAGAATGGCGTTGCCGTCACCATCGAGCAGCACGATGTTGGTCGTGCCAAAGGCGCGGCCCGTCAATACGATTGTCCTCGCGTCGGCGACCGTCGCATCGGCAACCTTGGCATTGCCGACGATGACCTTGCTGACCGGCCGGTCGAGTTTCAGGACGCGCGCGTGATCCATATAGACGCGCAGCATGTCTTCCTGGGCGGAGGCTGTGTATGCCGTAAGAGCCGCAATCACCCAGGCAAAGAAAACGGTCTTGCCGTTCGATGGCATTTTGGCCTCTTTCACGATCGCTATGCAAATTGCAGATAGAATGGAAAAAAATGGTGAACGAAGCTTTAAGCTCTCCGTGCCATGTTCATGAGTGAAACGCATTGGATCGTTTCGGCACGAGCCGATGTGGCGAGAGATCGACTGGCTGCGGAAATTCGTGCCATTTCTGGATGCCTGTAAGCTATTGTTCCACGTTTCCTCCGGAGTTTCACTAGAAACGTAAGCAATGCGATAAGGAATTACTTACTCTGACCGGTCCGGTTGTCTCGTTTACACCTTGTTAACGCATTTCATTAAGTCGATGGAAACGGCCATTCGCTAGGTTGCAGCCATCCGATCAACGGAAACAGTTGGCGGACGTGCTGAACATCAACTGGAGTTAGAGGTAACCATGACCAAGCTTTTTAGCCGTTTTCTGAAGGATGAATCCGGCGCGACCGCAATCGAATACGGCCTGATCGCCGCCCTCATTTCCGTAGCCCTCGTTGCAGGCGCCACCACGCTCGGCGGCAAGCTGAACTCTACGTTCATCGAGCTGGGCAACAAGTTGGACGACGCTGTGAAGCCTTGATAATTGCTGGAGCCCAGCTCTGGTTGGAAGTGAAACAGGCTCACGAGCGAACGCCCGTGAGCCTGTTCGTTTTGGGTAGATGAGAACTTGGGCAAGTGAGAAGATGATCGTAGCCGCAATCCTTCTGATTTTTCCGCTCTGCCTCGCTTTTGCTGCCATATCCGATCTGTTGACGATGACCATCCCGAACAGGGTGTCGTTGATCCTGATAGTTTCATTCGCCGTGCTCGCCCCCCTGAGCGGCTTGGCTCTTTCCGCAATCGGAATGCACGCACTTGGTGCCGCCATCGTGTTCGGCATTTGCTTTGCCCTCTTTGCCCTCAATGTGATGGGCGGTGGAGACGCGAAACTCTTGAGCGCGGCCGCGATCTGGTTCGGTTACGATCCCGCTCTGCTGTCTTTTCTGACCTATGTCGGTGTCATCGGCGGCTTGGTGACGTTGGCAATCCTGTTGATCCGGTCACAATCAAATACGATATTGGCCATCGGACTGCCCATTCCCAATTCGCTCCTGCTCGCCAAGAAAGTTCCCTATGGTATTGCCATTGCGATCGGCGGCTTCCTGGCGTTCCCATCCTCGCCGCTCTTCATTGCCGCGCTGGAAAGCCTGAAATAACGGCGTTTTAATCGGCCGTTAACTTAAAATCTAAGCGTTACATTAACCATAATTATACCAATTCCTGAGCATTCTGCGGGGCGAACGCGTCGTGCCCCAAGGAATGATCAATGAAACCGGCCCGCCTTATTATTCTAGCTGTCGCCGTGGTGGCAGCCGGCCTTGCCGGTCTTCTTGCGATGAACATGGCCGGCAATCGAGGCATCGTAACAAAAGTCCAGTCCGTTATCGAGAAGGAGCCGACCGTCAACGTGCTGGTCTCCAGCGCCAATCTTCCTGTCGGCGCGAGACTGGATGAGAAGGCCGTCCACTGGATGGCCTGGCCTCAGAATGGCGTTGTCCAGGGCTTCATTACCGAGACCGATCGGCCTGATGCCATCAAGGATCTGCAGGGGGCCGTCGTGCGCTTGCCGGTCTTCGAAGGAGAGCCGATCCGTCCGGAAAAGGTCGCCGATTCCAATAGCCGTATCCTGTCCTCCCTGCTGCCTGCCGGCAAGCGCGCCGTTGCGACCGAAATCTCCGTTTCGACCGGAGCTGGTGGCTTCATCCTCCCCAACGACCGTGTCGATGTCATCATGGTGCGCAAGGGGCAGGGCAGCGACAAATACATAACCGAAACCGTCCTGAGCAACGTTCGCGTCCTCGCCATCGACCAGCAGATCGAAGAAAAGGAAGACGGCACCAAGGCAGCGGTCGGCACCACCGCAACGCTGGAGTTGACCCCCGATCAGACCAAGGTTCTGGCCGTCGCCCAGCAGATGGCCGATCGCCTTTCGCTTGCCCTGCGGTCGGTCGCCGATGCGCAGGAGCAGGACACCAGYGCGGCAGACTATCTGCTCAGCGGCGACAACGGCAGCGCACTCATCCAGGTCATCAAGTCCGGCTCCATCGTCACGGATGCCACCGGCTCAGTAAAGCCGGAGTAAAGGAAATGCAGATGGGCAACTCGACACAGCGCACCAGGCTTTTCCTCACCGGCTGCCTTTCCCTGGCAATGGCTGCCGCCGGCATCACGCCGCTCTCCTTCATCGCATCCTCGGGCATCGAACAGGCCAATGCCGCGTCGGAAAGCCTCATCCGCATATCGCAGGGCGGCCCCGGCGCACATCGCCGTGTGAAGCTCGGTCTCAACAAGGCCGTTGTCGTCGATCTGCCTGAAGACGCGCACGATATTCTCGTTTCCGATCCGGTCATGGCCGATGCCGTGACCCGCACCTCGCGGCGCATCTACCTGTTCGGCAAGAAGGTCGGGCAGACCAATATTTTTGTGTTCGGCGCCAGCGGCGAAGAGGTCATCAGCCTCGATGTCGAGATCGAACGCGACGTCTCGGGTCTCGAGGCCAATCTGCGCCGCTTTATCCCGGACTCCGCCATCAAGGTCGAGATCGTTTCCGACAATATCGTACTGACCGGTACCGTTCGCACACCTCAGGACGCCACGCAGGCGGCAGCGCTCGCCAAGGCCTTCCTGAAAGGCGGCGAGGCCACGACGCGCTCGCAAAGTATTTCCGGCAGCGGTGGAGACAATTCGGTTGCGCTGTTTAACGAAGGCCGTCAGGAGTCCCAGGTCGTCAACCTCCTGAAGATCGAGGGCGAAGACCAGGTCACGCTCAAGGTCACGATCGCCGAGGTCCGCCGTGAAGTCCTGAAACAGCTTGGCTTCGACAATCTCGTCACCAATTCCTCGGGCATGACGGTCGCCCAGCTCGGCAGCCCGTCCGCCGATAGCGCCACATCCGTCGTTGGCGGCGGCCTCGCCGCACTCTTCAAGAACTCGATCGGCAAGTACGATATTTCGACCTATCTGAATGCGCTGGAACAGGGCAAGGTCGTCCGCACGCTGGCCGAACCTACATTGACGGCGATTTCCGGCCAGGCTGCGACTTTCAATTCCGGCGGTCAGGTTCTTTACTCGACGACAGACAATAACGGCAACGTCACCGTCGTTCCCTATGACTACGGTATCAATCTGGCCTTCAAGCCGCTGGTCCTTTCATCCGGCCGCATCAGCCTGCAGATCAACACAAACGTCTCGGAGCCGGCGCCGTCGGTATCGGGTGCTGCGCCGACCTATCAGCGCCGCTCGGCACAGACCTCGGTCGAGCTTCCCTCGGGTGGCTCGATCGCTCTTGCTGGCCTTATTCGCGACAACATCTCCCAGACGATGAACGGCACCCCCGGCGTCTCGAAGATCCCGCTCCTCGGCACGCTGTTCCGCCAGAAGGGAGTCGAACGCCAGGAAACGGAACTCGTCATCATCGCGACGCCCTATCTGGTGCGTCCGGTGGCGCGCAATCAGCTTAATCGGCCGGATGATAATTTCAGCCCGGAAAACGATGCGTCCGCCTTCTTCATGAACCGCGTCAACAAGGTTTACGGCAGCCGCGAGGCGCCGGTCGCCGATGCGCAGTTCCACGGTTCTATCGGATTTATCTACAAATGAGCGGAGCACGGTCTGGACCGATGAAAACGAACAGAGATCAGGCGATGGCTCATTGGAGCGCGAAACATTTCCGCACGACAAAGCCTCTGCTCGTGGCTGCGTCACTCGCCGTTGCAATTCTTTCTGGCTGCGCCGGCCCGCGTGATCAGCTGACGACCGGCGGTATTCCTGATGACTACCGGGAACGCCATCCCATCGTCGTGACGGAAGCCGAGCAAACCGTGGACATTCCTGTTGCCTCCAGCGACCGCCGACTAACGATCGCCCAGCGCGAGTTGATCCGCGGCTTTGCGCAAAATTACGTGTCGCGCGCGTCTGGCCCCGTCTACATCCTGTCTCCGGAGGGATCGGCGAATGCAGGAGCGGCCCGCGCCCTGCGCAGCCAGGTTCGCGTTGAACTTGCTTCGCGCGGCATTGCGAGCAACAGGATCATCAACACGACTTACGCCGCAACCGGCCTTCTCGATGCCGCGCCGATACGCCTGAGCTTCACCGGCATGACGGCAGTAACGACACGGTGCGGCCAATGGCCGAAGGATATCTCGGCCGATTTCACGAACCAGAATTATTACAATTTCGGCTGCGCCTCGCAGAACAACCTCGCCGCCCAGGTCGCCAATCCGGAAGATTTCGTCGCTCCGCGCGGCATGACCCCGATCGACGCAGAGCAGCGTAACGAGGCAATCCAGGAGTACCGCGGGACAGAACGATGAGCACCGTCGACTACGAGATCAAGAATACCAGCGAGCTCCGCCATGCCGAAGAAGCGATGCGCATGGGCGAACTGGAAAACATGCGGCCACTGCCGCGCATCTCCGTTCATGCCTTCTGCGAAAGCGAAGGACTGCAGCGGGTGATGGAGCGTTGCGCCAATGACCGGCGCATGTCGAAAGTCAGTCTGCGCATCACCAGCGGCGGCACGGCTGCCGCCGCAAACATGTTCTCAGGCGCACCGACGCCGAACCTGATTATCATCGAGACCAGGGCGAACTCCGCCGGCCTGCTCGCCGAACTGGCTCCGCTCGCTGCCGTCTGCGATCCCTCGACCAAGGTCATCATCGTCGGCTATTACAACGATATCGGCCTCTACCGCGATCTGATCCGCAACGGCATTTCCGAATATATGGTTCAACCTGTCGCCATGCCCGATATCATGGGCGCAATGGCGACGATCTTCGTCGATCCGGAAGCCGAGCCGCTTGGCCGCAGCATCGCCTTCATCGGCGCCAAGGGTGGCGTCGGCGCATCGACCGTCGCTCATAATTGCGCCTTCGGCATCTCGAACCTGTTCTCGACCGAGACCATCCTGGCCGATCTCGACCTGCCCTACGGCACGGCGAACATCGATTTCGATCAGGACCCGGCCCAGGGCATTGCCGAGGCCGTCTTTGCGCCGGAGCGGCTTGACGAGGTTTTCCTCGACCGCCTGCTGACGAAGTGCTCGGAACATCTTTCCCTGCTGGCCGCCCCCTCGCTTCTTGACCGTGCCTATGATTTCGAGGGCCTAGCCTTCCAGCCTGTCATGGATGTGCTGCAGCGCAGCGCGCCTGTCACGGTGCTCGACGTTCCGCATGCCTGGTCGGACTGGACCCGTACGGTCCTGTCAAGCGCTGACGAAGTGGTTATCTGCGCGGTTCCCGATCTTGCCAATCTGCGCAACACCAAGAACATGCTGGATGCGCTCCGCAAGATACGTCCGAACGACAAGCTGCCGCATCTCATTCTCAATCAGGTCGGTATGCCGAAGCGGCCGGAAATCTCGATTTCCGATTTCTGCGAACCGCTGGAAGTCGAGCCGATTGCCATCATTCCCTTCGATATCGGCCTCTTTGGCAACGCCGCCAACAGTGGCCGGATGATTTCGGAGGTCGATCCGAAATCTCCGACGGCGGAGACCTTTTCGCAGATCTCGCACATCGTCACCGGTCGCGTGGCAATCAAGAAATCCAGGAAGGGCGGCCTTCTCGGCCTTCTGAAGCGCAAGTAAACGAGTAGAATTGGATCGGCTCAATGTTCGGAAAACGCGGAAATGATGGTTTCGGAAAGGCCGGTGCCGGCGGTATCGCCGCTCCGCCGCCACCGATGCCGGCTGCCGCCCCATCCGGTCCCGCGGTGCTTGTCGAGCCGTCGCGCGAGCCTGTCCGCCAGCAGGTGACGCCGCCGCCGATGCAGACGCCGCAGCGCAAGCGCCCCGCCCGCACGGACGAATATTACGATACCAAGGCGCAGGTTTTTTCCGCGCTGATCGATACGATCGACCTCTCGCAGCTCTCGAAGCTGGATGGCGAAAGCGCGCGCGAGGAAATCCGCGATATCGTCAACGATATCATCACCATCAAGAATTTCGCCATGTCGATCTCCGAGCAGGAGGAACTGCTCGAGGATATCTGCAATGACGTGCTGGGCTACGGTCCGCTCGAGCCGCTGCTGGCGCGCGACGACATTGCCGATATCATGGTCAATGGTGCTGGCCAGACCTTCATCGAAGTCGGCGGCAAGACGATCGAATCCGAAATCCGCTTCCGCGACAATTCGCAGCTTCTGTCGATCTGCCAGCGCATCGTCAGCCAGGTCGGCCGCCGCGTCGATGAATCGAGCCCGATCTGCGACGCGCGCCTGCCCGACGGCTCGCGCGTCAACGTCATCGCGCCGCCGCTTTCGCTCGATGGCCCGGCGCTCACCATCCGCAAGTTCAAGAAAGACAAGCTGACGCTCGATCAGCTCGTGCGCTTCGGGGCCATCACGCCCGAAGGCGCGACCGTCCTGCAGATCATTGGCCGCGTCCGCTGCAACGTCATCATCTCCGGTGGTACGGGTTCGGGCAAGACCACGCTCTTGAACTGCCTGACGAACTACATCGACCGCGACGAGCGCGTCATCACCTGCGAGGATACGGCCGAACTGCAGCTCCAGCAGCCGCATGTCGTGCGTCTCGAAACCCGCCCGCCGAATATCGAAGGCGAGGGCGAGATCACCATGCGCGATCTGGTCAAGAACTGCCTGCGCATGCGTCCCGAACGCATCATCGTCGGCGAAGTGCGCGGACCGGAGGTTTTCGACCTCCTGCAGGCCATGAACACCGGTCACGACGGTTCCATGGGCACCATCCACGCCAACAACCCGCGCGAATGCTTGAGCCGTATGGAATCGATGATCGCCATGGGCGGCTTCACCTTGCCGGCAAAGACCGTGCGCGAGATCATCTCCTCCTCGATCGACGTCATCATCCAGGCCCAGCGCCTGCGCGACGGTTCGCGCCGCATCACCCAGATCACCGAAGTGGTCGGCATGGAAGGTGACGTCATCATCACCCAGGACCTGATGCGCTACGAAATCGACGGCGAGGACGCGAGCGGTCGTCTGATCGGCCGCCATATGTCTACCGGTATCGGCAAGCCGCATTTCTGGGACCGCGCCCGCTATTACAACGAAGACAAACGCCTCGCCGCTGCGCTCGACGAGCTGGAAGCGAAATCGAAGGACTGAGATGTTCGGCATCGATCCGACAGTACTGGCAATCGTCGTTCTCGCAGCCGTTGCGGCAGCCGGGGTGAGTTATGCCGTATTGTTCTCGCGTATCGAGAGCGACAAGAAGTCGGCAAGCCGCATCAACCGCGTCAAATCAGCCGAAGTCGATCGTACAAAGGTCAAGGCTGCTCGCGACCGCGTTCAGGAACTGTCGAAGCGTCGCAAATCGGTGCAGGACAGCCTGAAGGATCTCGAAAAGCGGCAGCACGAAAAGACCAAGAAAGTGCTATCGCTGAAATCCCGCCTGGTGCAGGCGGGACTGCCGATCACGCCCGCCCGCTTCTATCTTTTCAGCGCGCTCTTCGCGTTTGTGCTGTTGGTCGTGCTTTTCATCGTGGGTGCATCGACACCGATCATGCTCGGTGTTCCCGTGGCCGCAGGACTTGGTCTGCCACGCTGGGTGCTCGGCTTCCTCGTCTCGCGCCGCCAGAACAAGTTTCTAGACGAATTTCCGAATGCGCTCGACGTTATCGTTCGCTCCATCCGTTCCGGCCTCCCGCTGAACGATGCGATCCGCCTCGTTGCGACCGAGGGGACGGAACCCGTCAAGAGCGAATTCCGCCGTATTGTCGAATCGCAGCAAGTCGGCCTCAGCGTGCCCGAAGCTTGTGCCCGCATGACCAATCAGATGCCGCTGCAGGAAGTCAATTTCTTCGCGATCGTCATTGCCATCCAGTCGCAGGCCGGCGGCAACCTGTCGGAAGCGATCGGCAACCTTTCCAAGGTGCTGCGCGACCGCAAGAAGATGAAGGCCAAGGTCAAGGCATTGTCGATGGAAGCCAAGGCATCTGCCGTCATTATCGGCGCCCTTCCATTCATCGTTGCCACGCTCGTCTACCTGACGTCTCCGCAATATATGATGGTCTTGTTCACCGATCCGCGTGGCCACTTCATCATGGGCTTTTCGGCGGTCTGGATGTCGATCGGCATCTTCGTGATGCGCAACATGATCAACTTCGATATCTAGCGGGAGCAAGCAGCATGTCGCAGGAACTCGCCGCAACATTGACCGATCCCGCCATGATCGTGGCGGCACTCGTCGCCATCGCCGTCTTCGCCACCTTCTACACGCTTGCCGTTCCCTTTTTCGAGCGCGGTGATCTCAACAAACGCATGAAGGCCGTCTCGACCGAGCGCGAGCAGATCCGCGCCCGCGAGCGCGCCCGTCTGAATGCCGACGTCGGCGGCAAGGCCACGCTCAGAAGCCAGAACAGCCGACCCGTCCGCCAGATCGTCGAGCGTTTCAACCTGCGCAAGGCACTTGTCGACGAGAACACGATGAACAAGCTGCGCGCCGCTGGTTTTCGTTCGGAAAATGCGTTGAACACCTTCCTCGTCGCGCGCTTTCTTCTGCCATTTCTCTTCCTGGCGGTTGCCGCTTTCTGGGTGTTCGGCCTCGGCAACCTTGCCGACAAAGGCCTGCCGATACGGCTCTTCATCGTCATTGGCATCGCCTATATCGGTTTCTATGCACCGAACATCTATATCTCCAACCGTATGGGCAAGCGTCAGCACTCCATCAAGCGCGCCTGGCCGGACGCGCTGGACATGATGCTGATTTGCGTGGAATCGGGCATTTCCATCGAAGCGGCCATGCGGCGTGTCTCCGAAGAACTCGGCGAACAATCGCCGGCGCTCGCCGAAGAAATGGTGCTGACGACCGCTGAGCTCTCCTTCCTGCCGGATCGCCGCGCCGCGCTCGACAATCTCGCGACGCGCACTCAGATCGATCTCGTGCGTTCGGTCACACAGGCGCTCATGCAGGCGGACCGTTACGGCACGCCGGTTGCGACGGCACTGCGCGTGCTTGCGCAGGAAGGCCGCGACGAACGCATGAACGAGGCGGAAAAGAAGGCTGCTGCGCTACCGCCGAAGCTGACCGTCCCGATGATCCTCTTCTTCCTGCCGGTATTGGTCGCCGTCATCCTTGGTCCGGCCGGCATCCAGGTTGCGGACCGGTTCTGACGCTTGCCGCTCAGCGCAAATCCCGCTAGCTTGCGCCTCCGCGTAGCTGGCAAATGAGATAGGTCTCCATCGGGAGGCGCTGACGTTCCTGTCGCTCGACAGGCAATCCTCGATAACTTGAGCCAGCAAAAATGCGTAGCGGTTTTACGGCCGGAATTGCGTGAAAATGGAGTTTTGCTATGTCCTCCATGGGCATTTTTATCAGTATCATCAGTGCATTGATGATCGGCGCGATGAGCCCCGGTCCAAGTTTTGTCGTTGTCTCGCGCATTGCCATTTCCCGCTCGCGCTTTGATGGGCTCGCCGCCGCACTTGGCATGGGCGTCGGCGGCGTGACCTTTGCTATTCTCGCTCTTGCGGGCCTGACGGCGCTGCTCTCACAATTCGAGTGGCTCTATCTGGTGCTGAAGATCGCGGGCGGCGCCTATCTGATTTACATTGCCTTCGCGATTTGGAAGGGGGCGAGTGAACCACTCGCGCTGTCAGGCGATATCGCCGGCAAAAGCATGYCGGCACGCAGTTTCACGGCCGCTCTGCTGACGCAGTTGAGCAATCCGAAGGCGATCGTGGTCTACGCCAGTATCTTTGCGGCACTCTTGCCCAAAACCGTGCCGGTGGAGCTTTTGCTGGCGCTGCCCGTCGGTGTCTTCCTGGTGGAGGCGGGATGGTATGCGATTGTGGCATTTGCCTTTTCCGCCCATCGTCCGCGTAAGATCTATATCGCCGCCAAGGCCTGGATCGACAGGGCCGCAGGCGCGGTCATGGCTGGCCTTGGCCTGCGTCTCATCCTGTCCGGGTTGGGCGGCAAATAGTTCAGTTGGTATTGCTGGCGGCGACGGACGTCGTGTCTTTCGCTGCGAGCTTCTGCCAGGAATTCTGCTGGGTAAGCATGCCGCGCAGATAGGCGACGTTGGCGTCGGCCTGCTGCGGTGAGAGTTCGCGCCGCGCAATCTGCTCGGCCTCGGGAAAACGGCCCTGCAGCCCGACGACGAGGGCGAGGTTCTGGCGCACGCGGCTGTCGGCGGAAGGCTGGCCTGCCGCCGAGCGAAGATAGGTTTCCGCCGTGCGCAGATCGCCCGTCAGGAGATAGGACATGCCGAGGTTGGAAAGGATCGACGGCTCGTTCGGCTGGATGTCGAGCGCGTCGCGATAGCGCTGACGCGCGTCGTTTGGCTTGCCCATCTGATCGAGGATCGCGCCTTCCGCAGAGATCAGCCGCCAGTCGGGCCGATCGGGCGTCTGCGCCCTGCCGATGGTGTCCAGCGCCTGCTGAAGCTGCCCCGCGGCGGCCTGCGCCTTGCCATAGGCGGCAAGCACGTTGCGATCACCGGGATTGGCAATGGCGACCTGCTGCATGACGGCAAGCGCTTGTGCGTCGCGCCCGTTCATGCGCAGCAGATTGGCGTAGTTGACGCCGTTGACGGGATCGCGCGGGTTCTTCTCATAGGCTTGGCCGACGCGGTCGGTGGCGGCCCGCAATTCGTTGGCATCCATCTGCTCGACTGGCCTGTCGAGTTTCGGGATCGAACCGGTCGTCATCCGATCCTTTGATGTTGTCGAGCAGCCGCCGAGGGCGAGCATGGCGAGAAGAGCCACGGTTCCCTGAAAAACACGCTTCTTAAAAGGGGTAGAGGCCGAGAAGGGCATTGCGCGTTCCTGAATAAATCGGCGCCTGACCTCGAAGCGGAACAGGGAAAGGTTTGACGCAATCTTCGCTCCAGCAATAGTCTGTTAACCCTAACAGACAGTTAAGAAGTGATTCTGCCCCTGCCGCTAAGGACAAACATGGCCCCCTTCCAGTTCATCGAGAGACCGACGCCTTTCAACACCAAGGGTGGGTCGACGCTGCCAATCTTTGCTGTCACGCCCGCCCATATCGAAACCGGCACCATTGATCCGATCGCGCTCGATTGGGCAGGTAAAGCCGGCTACAAGGCGGAAAGCGGCTCCCTGCTTCTGATCCCGACGGCCGAGGGCCACCTCGGCGGCGCGCTCTTCGGCCTCGGCACCAATCCGTCGGAGCAGCCCTACATCACCGGCAGGCTCGCCCGCGCGCTTCCGGCCGGCGACTGGCACATCGAGACCGCGCCGCTGACGGCGAACCGCCTGGCGCTCGGCTTCGGTCTCGGCAGCTATCGTTTCGACCGTTACAAGTCTGAAAAGTCGCCCACCGCAACGCTGATGATCCCGCGCGATGCCGACGGCAGCGAGATCAAGCGCCAGCTCGCCGGTGTCTTCCTCGCCCGTGACCTTATCAACACGCCGACCAACGACATGGGGCCGGAGCAGCTCGAAGCCGCTTTCCGTGGCCTGGCAGCGCACTACAAGGCCGAGATGTCGGTTATCATAGGTGACGACCTGCTCAAGGAAAACTTCCCGCTGGTTCACACCGTTGGCCGCGCCAGCGCCGATGCGCCGCGCCTGCTGGAACTGCGCTGGGGCAAGAAGGGCCACCGCAAGGTTACGCTGGTCGGCAAGGGTGTCTGCTTCGACACAGGCGGCCTCGACATCAAGCCGGCTTCCTCCATGCTCTTGATGAAGAAGGACATGGGCGGCGCGGCAAATGTCATGGGCCTGGCGCTTATGATCATGGATGCCAAGCTGAAGGTGGATCTGCGCGTCATCATCCCCGTCGTCGAGAATTCCATCTCGTCGAATGCCTTCCGCCCCGGCGACATCTACAAGAGCCGCAAGGGGCTGACGGTCCAGATCGACAATACCGATGCCGAAGGCCGCCTGATTCTGGCCGATGCGCTCGCCTATGCCGACGAGGAAGAACCGGATCTGCTGATCGACATGGCGACCCTGACCGGTGCTGCCCGCGTCGCCCTCGGCCCAGATCTGCCACCCTTCTTCACCGATGATGCGATCCTCGCTCACGACCTGATGGAAGCGAGCCTCGAAACGGACGATCCGCTCTGGCGACTGCCGCTTTACACCGGCTACGAGAAGGACATCCGCGCCAAGTTCGCCGATATCACCAACGCTCCGGCGGGTGGCATGGCGGGCGCCATCACCGCGGCACTCTTCCTGAAGCGCTTCGTCAGCAAGGCGAAAAGCTGGGCGCATTTCGACATCTACGGCTGGGCGCCGAACGAGCGTGCGCATTCGCCGGGAGGCGGCGAGGCGCAGGCCATCCGTGCGCTTTACCACCATATCCGCCACAACGTCCGCTGAGCCGCCAAAGCATGTCGCGCAAAAGTGTGCAGCGGTTTGCGATAACGACATGTGAAAACAAAAGCCTTCGCTGAGCCATTCGTTAAAATTTTATTCACCTTGTGAGGCGGCATTCTGTGCCGCCTCTTGCTTGCGCGCTGTAACTGCCGGAAAATGAAACGTTAGCGTAACGATTTCCGGAGGGGCCGTGCCGATTGAACTGACCGCCTCGCAGGCGCTTGGCCTCTGGCATAGTGTGGCGCTCAACCAGGTCCGTCACGACAACAGAGATTTGACGTTGCGCCAGATGGCGATCCTGCTGCATATCTATCTCGTGCCGCCGCCGCATACCGTGCGCGGGCTGGCAGCGACGCTGAACGTGACGAAACCGGTCATCACCCGCGCGCTCGATACGATGGGCGAGATGGGCCTCGTCGATCGCGTCCGCGACGATGCCGACCGGCGCAACGTCATCATCAAGCGCACCGTCGGCGGTGCGCTCTATCTCGAAAAGCTCGGCGACCTCGTGCGCGAGCAGGGCCGCAAGCTTTCGGTCTGAAAGGCCCCCGACTGAAAGGCCACTCTGAAAGGCCCCCGACTGAAAGGCCCATCTGAAAGGAATACCATGACGATGCTCGACCGCCGCCTTCACGCCTACCGCCCGGATCTCGCGGAAACCGGCCTTGAAGGCAAGGTTGAGGCGACGCGCTTTGTGAGCGGCACGCCGGCTCGTGTCTCCATTCCGGTCGTAGCCTTGCGCCCGCAGCCGGATCTTTCGCGCGGCATCGATACGGAACTGCTTTTCGGCGAGGATGTCACGGTATTCGATCGCGCCGATGGCTGGTGCTGGGTCAAGGCGGTTTCCGACAGCTATGTCGGCTATCTACCGCAGGAAGCACTCACCGAAGCGGGACCGGCCCCGACCCATATCGTCGTTCCGCAACGGACGTTTCTCTATCGCGAGCCGGAACTTCGCAAACCTTATAAGGCGGTCCTCTCGATGGGCAGCCGTGTCCATATTGCCGGCAAGGCGGAAGCGCGCGGCAACCACTATCTTGTGCTCGATGACGGCACCGCGATCTTCTCCAAACATCTGCAGCCGCTCGGTGCTCTCGACGGCCAGGACTATGTCGATATCGCCTCTCGCTTTCTGGAGACGCCCTATCTCTGGGGCGGCCGCTCCGGCCTCGGCATCGATTGCTCCGGCCTCGTCCAGCTTGCGCTGCAGATGACCGGCAGAAGCGCGCCGCGTGATACCGACATGCAGGCGGCTGATCTCGGAGAGCCGATCGAGCGCTCCGATGTGCGCCGCGGCGATCTGGTCTTCTGGAAGGGGCATGTTGCGATTTTCGAAGATCCCGAAACCATCATCCATGCCAATGGCCATACGATGACCGTCGCGCGCGAGAATTTCGAGGGCGCTGTCGAGCGCATCGGCTGGCTCTACGAGCGGCCGACCGGCTATCGCCGGCCGTTCTAAGGCATTTTAGTTCTTCGAATCGCGAATGCTCTATCTCTTGTTTTGTCGCAGCTCTGGCGGTACCCGCCAGCGTCAGGCGATTGGCGGCTTCGGCCAGTTCTTCACACCGCCAGTCCGATCTTCGAAGGCCTTGGAGAGCCTCAGCACGCGCATGTCGTCGAAACGCGGCCCGACGATCTGCAGGCCGATCGGCATGCCGGATTGCGAGAAGCCGCAATTGATGGACGACGCCGGCTGCTCCGACATGTTCCACGGTACCGTGAAGGCGATGTGCTCGAAGGGCAGCTTCGGATCATTGGTGGGAGAGGCCCATTCAGCCGGATAGGAAACGATCGGATTGGTCGGTGAGAGCACGGCATCGACCCCGGTGAAAAGCTGACCGCAGGTCTTGCGCATCTCGATCGTCTGGTTGAAGCCTTTGACCGCATCCACGCCGTTGATATCGGCGCCGCCCTTCGCCCATTCGTAGATATAGGGCAGGATGCTCTCGCGGCGCTCCTCGCTGAGCCCGGCAATATCGCCCCAGAAGCGCGAGCGCCAGAAATTGTCGAGCCCATCCAGCATGGCGCGCGTCAGCACCGGTCCAACCGGGACAATCGTCGCCCCCGCCTTCTCGAAGAGCTTCGCAGCCTCTTCGACTGATATCCTCACATCCTCATCGACCGCAAGACCGCAGCCGGCATCGAGCATCAGCCCGATTCGCATGCCGCTGAGATCGATATAGAGATCCATCCAGTCGAAATCATTCGGCGGCAGGCTGGTGCCGTCGCGCCAGTCTGGGCGGGAAAGCGTTGCCATCGAATAAGCGGCATCCTCCACGGTGCGGGTCATCGGCCCCGCGCAGCGCCCGACATAATAGGGATCGACCGGAATACGCCCGTGGCTTGGCTTGAAGCCGAACACGCCTGTCCAGCCCGCCGGCAGGCGCACAGAGCCGCCAATATCGGTGCCGACATGCAGCGGCCCGTAGCCGGCAGCGGCTGCCGCAGCGGCGCCCGCGCTCGATCCGCCAGGGTTTTGCGTCATGTCCCAGGGATTGCGGCTCAGATGATGGAAGCTGGAAAGGCCCGACGAGAGCATGCCGTAATCGGGGCAGGTCGTCTTGGCGAAGATGATAGCACCGTCTTCCCGAATACGTGCCGCAGCAGGCGCATCCGCCTCCGCAGGTTTCAGTTCGACGGCTTTCGTGCCGAGCGGCACCGGCTGGTCCTTGGTCGCGATCAGTTCCTTCAGGGTGACCGGGATGCCGTCCAGCGCGCCAAGCGTCCTGCCCGTCATCCAGCGCTCGGTCGAGGCCTTCGCCTGCTCTCGCGCCCCTTTCGGGTCGTAGAGGTAAAGTGCGGCGATCGAGGGCTCCCAGGCCTCGATATGCTTTTCGAGGGCAAGCCAGTATTCGAGCGGCGAGAGGCTTTTATCGGCGAAGCGCCGCCTGAGCTCGCGGATGGTGAAATCGGTATCTGGCATGGTCTGATCTTTCGGGCGTTTTGTCTCGGGAGGACATCAGCGGCTCGCCTCGCGCGGGTCGAAAAGGTCGCGCAGCCCGTCACCCAGCATGTTGAAGCCGAAGACGGTAAGCGCAATGGCAAGGCCGGGCAGGATCGCCAGCCACGGGGCCAGCGAAAGGAAGGTCTGGGCGTCTGCCAGCATCCGGCCCCATGTCGGTGCGGGCGGCGCCATGCCGAGGCCGAGGAAGGAGAGGCCGGCTTCGGTCAGGATCGCAAGGCCAAGCTGGATCGCCGCATGCACGATGATCTGGCTCATGATGTTCGGCAGCACATGCCGCACCGAGATCGTGAAACGGCTGTTGCCGATCGCCTGCGCCGCCAGAACATAATCGCGGCTCCAGGCCTGCAGGGAGGTGGCGAGCGTCACGCGCGCAAAGACCGGCACCATGAACACGGCGATGGCCGTGATGGCGGTGAAACGCCCCGGTGCGAGAAAGGCGCCGAGGATCATGGCGGACAGGATCGGCGGCAGCGCGAAGATCACGTCGCAGGCGCGCATCAGCAACGCCTCGTAGGGGCCGCGGATGGCAGCCGCCGAAATCCCGGCGATCGAGCCGAGCGTGCCGCCGATGGCCACCGCGCTGACGGCGATCGACAGCGAATTCCAGCATCCGACCATCAGCATGGAGAGCACGTCGCGGCCGAACTGGTCCGTGCCGAGAAGGCCGAAGGCAAGCGGCGGCTGCAGCTTGTGAATGATCTGCATTTTTGCTGGCGGCAGGGGCGTCCAGAAAAGCGACAGAAGGGCGATCGCGGCCAGAAAGCCGACGACGACGATTCCGGCGATGAGATTCTTTCGCCGGCTAAGCCTGAAGCTTCGGCGTCGCGGAATAATGGCGGAAGAGACGATGGGTGCCATCATGCCGCCTTTCGCATCCGCGGGTCGATCGCGAGATAGGAGAGGTCGACAATGAAGTTCATGACGATGACGAGGGCTGCGAAKAACAGCACGACATCCTGCATGACGATGATGTCGCGCTGGGACAGGGCCTGAAAGGCAAGCCGCCCGAGCCCCGGCAGGTTGAAGACATTTTCGACCAGAACCGCACCGGCGACCAGAAAGGTGAATTGCAGCCCGAGGATGGTCAAGATCGGCACCAGCGCATTCGGCACGATGTGCCGCCAGAGTACGGTGCTGCGCGACAGCCCTTTGGCGAGCGCTGTACGGGCAAAATCCTCATGCATGGTGTCGAGCACCGCTGAGCGAGCCACGCGTGTCAGCACACCGGCTTGCGGCAGGGCCAGTGCCACGGCCGGCATCACCAACGCCTGCAATGCGGGCAGAAACCCGGACCTCCATCCTGGGAAACCGCCCGATGGCATCAGCCCGAGCGTCGTGGAAAAAAGGATGATGAGCAGCAGCGCCACCCAGAAGGCCGGCACGGCGATGCTGACCTGCGAGAAGATCGTGGCGATCGTATCGAGGATGCCGCCGCGCCGCGACGCTGCCAGCACGCCGAGCGGCAGTGCAATCAATACCGACAGCACGATGGCCATCAGCGCAAGCGGCAGCGTTACGGCCAGCCGCTCGAAGATCAGTCCGGCAACCGGCACGCCATAGGTATAGGACTGCCCGAGATTGCCCGAGAAGACACCGGCAAGCCATTGGCCGTAACGCAGGATGAGCGGCTGGTCGAGGCCGAGCTCATGCCGCAGCGCCGCCAGTGTCTCCGGGCTTGCCGAGGTGCCGAGCATGATCGAGGCGGGATCGCCGGGCAGCAGATCCATGACGGCGAAGATCACCAGCGAAACGACGAGAAGGGTAATGACAAGGCCGGCGAGGCGGCGGGAAAGTAGTGCGATCATATCGTCTTCGTCACCCTGTCAGCCGCCGCCCGCACCCGATATTACTCTTCCCAGGAAACGTTGCTGAGAACGTTGGAGGGGATCGGCTCGTTCTCCCACAGGCCCTTCAGTTTCTTGTCCCAGACGCCGAGCTTGGGCATGACGAAGAGGTAGAGCGCCGGCACGTCCTCGGCGAGGATCTTCTGTGCTTCGCCGTAAAACTGCGCCTGTTCGGCCGGGTTGGGCGTCTCCTGCACCTTCTTCATGAGATCGTTGAAGGCGGGGTTCTTGTAGTTGAAATAGTAGGGATCGCGCGAATAGATGTCGATGTCCATTGGCTCGGCATGGGCGACGATCGTCATGTCGTAATCGCGGCTGGTCATGACATCTTTCACCCACTTCGCCGGGAATTCCGTCGGCTCGATATTCATCGTCACGCCGATTTCGGCAAACATGGCCTGCATCACCTGCGCACTTCGTGGCGCATAGGCCATCTGCGGCGATTTGATCGTGAAGGTGAAGCCGTTGGGGTAGCCTGCTTCGGCGAGCAGTGCCTTCGCCTTTTCGACATTGTAGGGCAGTACGCCGGTCATGTCCTGATAGCCGGGATCGTTCGGCGTATAGTGGCTGCCAATCTCGGTGCCGAGGCCGGACCAGGCGCCGTCGATCACGGTCTTCCGGTCGATCGCCATCATCAGGGCCTGACGCACGCGCTTGTCGTCGAAGGGCTTGCGGGCATTGTTCATGCCGGCCACGACCTTGAGCTCGGTATTGCCGATCTTGGTTGCCAGGCGCGCGTCGCCATCGAAAGAACTCATCAGTTCCGGAGCTGCAAATTCCGGAAAGGCATCGAGGTCGCCGGATTTGAGCGCAGCTGCCTGTGCCTGCGGATCATTGATGAAGCGGAAGGTCACCTTGTCGAGCTTGGCAGCACGCTCCTTGTTCCAGTAGTCCGCATTCTTGACGAGCTCTACATGGTCGCCCTTGGCCCAGGTGGAGAATTTGAACGGTCCGGTGCCCACAGGCGTCGTCTTGTCGTCGGCTGCGGACTTCGGTCCGACCATGACGGAGGCTGGCCAGCCGAGCCAGTAGATCAGGCTGCCGGTCGGGCTGGAAAGATGCAGCACCAGCGTTTCCGCATCCGGCGTATCGATGGAGGCGATCGATGCGAAGAAGCGCTTCTGCGGATTGACGGAATCCTTGCCGCGGGCGCGGTCGAGAGCGAACTTGGCGGCGGCCGAATCGAAGGCCTCGCCGTCGTGGAATTTGACGCCGGTCTGCAGCTTGAACGTATAGGTCAGCCCATCGGGGGAAATCTCCCAGCTCTTGGCGAGCTGCGGCTGCACCTTGCCGGTCTCGTCGATGCTAACAAGTCCTTCGAAGATGTTCTGCCAGGTCACCTGGCCGATGGCGACAGGTGCGGCGATTGTCGGGTCGAGTCCGGCAGGCTCGACGCTCATGCCGAGATTGAGTGTGGTCTTGGCGGCTTCGGCAGGCGTCAGCGCCAGCATCATGATGCCGGCGGAAAGCGCAACGCCCATGGAAAGACGCCGCATGAGACGCGCCGACGGCGCGAGCAAAACCTTGATCATCCTGTTCCCCTGTTGGTTCCGCTGCTTGGCGGATCCCTTTTGCAAGTAGAGTGACACTACGACAGTGCACACACAATGACGATTTTGTGTGCTCAGTGTAGCCGAAAAAGCTACACAGCAATTCCTGGCCTAATGCAAGTCCGTGAGGGTCTATGGCTTGCTGTCGGCCTTGCGGTTGGCGCGTTCGCGCATGAAGCGTTCGATAAAATCGAGAAGCTTCGTTGCGGCAAAGGAAAGCTGCCGATCGGGCGCCACGCATAGATCGACATGCGTGCGGATGCCGGTCTTGTCGGCAAGGGGAATGGCGCAGAGCTGTCCAGCCTCGATCTCGCGGCGAACGGTCAGCGCCGGCAGCAGCGTCACCGCCGCGTTGCTCAACACCAGTTCTTTGAGCATCTCGAGCGAACTTGTCACGAAAACCGGATCGAGGCTCAGCCCGTCCTTTTCGAAGAGCGCGTCGAAGGCCTGGCGAAAGCCGAAGGATTGATCGGGCAGAGCCAGCGCATAATCGGCCAATTCCCCAAGGGGAATATCCGGACGCGCCGCCGCCGGATGGCTTGGCGAGGTGATGAGGTCGTAGGTGATCTCCGAGCGCAGCCGCACCTTCGTGCCGGACATCGGTGGCGCAAACAGCGTCACCGCAATATCGGCCTCTGCACTGTTCACGGCTTCGATGGCGGCCCGCGCGCTCGTGATCGTCACGGCAAAGCGCAGCTTGGGATATTTCAGGCTGAATTCGGCCAGCGCAGGTGCAAGCAGATTGGCGACGGTCGCGCCGTTCGCGTAAATGTTGACACGGCCGCGCTGCAGGCCCTTCAGATCTTCGATCAGCTGCTGCACATGGTCGAGTTCGCGCAGCGTGCGACCGGCGCGTGCTGCCAGCAATTCGCCGGCTGCCGTCAGCTTCACGCCGCGGGCGCTGCGTTCCACCAGCGGCGCGCCGAAATGGTATTCGAGATTCTCGATCTGCCGGCTGATTGCGGTCGGGGCGACATTCAGGTTTTCGGCCGCCTGGCGCATGGAGTTGGTTCGCACCAGCTCGTCGAAATACATCAGCGCCCGAATCTGCATTCACCCGTTCTCCGCCCTCAGGCAATTTTATTTAATCTAGGCGATCAGCGCCCGGCCGCATAGCGGTCGCGCCATGCCGGCAGAGCGCCCGGCACCGGAAGTGCCGTCGCCTCGTAGACGCCGCGTGCGATTGCCCGCGCCATGACGATCCCGGCGAGATGACACAGTTCCATCAGGCTTGCCATGTCGTTACGTTTATGTTTGCCGGTGGAAGCCGCAAAAACCGTATCGCCGTCGAGCGGCAGGTGGGCGGGCAGCACCGCACGCGCCAACCCGTCATGAGCGGCGATGGAAAGCCGGTGCGCCTCCGCCTTGATGAGTGACGCGTCGGTGACAACAGCACCGATCGTCGTTGCCGTCGTCTTCACGCCCTTGAGCCGCAGCCGATGATCGATATCCTTGGGTATGCCAAGTCCGCCGAATTCTCCATTCTGCTCGAAGGGTGCGGCCCAGAAATGCGGGCCTTCGCCGATCGTCGCTGAACCGACGGCGTTGACGGCAACGATGGCTGCGATGCGGTGCCCGGAACTGCTGATCGCACTTGCCGAACCGAGCCCGCCCTTGAAGGTCGCGGTCGTGGCACCCGTGCCGGCACCAACAGTGCCGAGATCGAAAGCGCCCTTGCTGGCCGCTTTGACGGCTTCATATCCCATCTCGCGATAAGGTGAATGCACCCCCCAGTCCTTGTCGCCGCCGTTCAGCAGATCCATCAGGATTGCCTGCGGTACGATCGGGATCCGCACCGGGCCGACCTGGAATCCGCGTCCCATCTCCCGCAATCCGGATTGAACGCCGCCTGCCGCGTCGAGACCGAAGGCCGATCCGCCTGACAACACGAAGGCGTCGACGGCATCGACGACCATGGAAGGGTCGAGCAATGCTGTATCGCGCCCGCCCGGCGCGCCACCGAGCACGCTGCCGGAAGCGACTGCCGGTTCATCGAAGACGATGGCCGTGACGCCGGAACCAAGCGAGAGGTCGGTTGCATGGCCGACGGAGACGCCTTCGATATCGGTGAGGAGGTTGAGAAGATCGGACAAGCGCGGGCTCCTGTCTTGAATGGAAGCGCGCCGATAGGAAGTCAAATGCGTTTAAAAGACAAGACTATCCAAAAACAAGACCGGCCCGTTTTGCCGGGCCGGTCGGAAATCCTCTAATAGTATCAAAGCCGCGTTCTGCGTCAGGCATGAAGGGGCTTCGGGTGGCGGCGGGTCATCAGATCGYGAATGGCCAGCTTCACCTCGGCGGGCGAGCTGAAATGCTGCTCGTCGAGGTCATGGACATGGAATTTGACGGCGATGAATTTCAGCCGATCATCATCCGGAATGACGATCCCAACCGGGATGCCTGCATATTCGATAACTTCTTTTTTCATGCGTAGAACTCCTGCCGCGCGGATGCGCAGGCTATGGCGAATTGACTTGTCTGGTACCGTTGAAAGGGGGACGAACGTCACATTCGACAGTTCGGGCGGGAGAGGGCGCCCGGACGGTCATTGCCAAGCACAGATCGCCCAGGCAGTACGGCGAGAATTTCGAAATCAAACATGTCTCGTTCCTTGCGTTGGCGTTGCACTTGCGAGGTCCCGGAAGAGCCCGGGGCCGGTGAAAGACCATCTCTATAATCTACAAACCTAGTAGAGAATAGCGGACGGCGTATAAGAAACATATTCCGAAACGTGTCAAAATCTCGACGATCCGAAAAAATTCATTCCATCACATCTCGATTTGCAGGAACAATTCTATCACGCCTTCGTGCAATCAATGTGACGGTTCGAGACGCCTCGAAATCGCCGAGGCAGACATAGGAAGCCGATTTGATTCGGGCAATGGGGCGTTTCGTTAAAAATCGCAAAGCCTCGAAAAGACCGAATTCTTTAATGGCCGCAATTCCCTGTCTACCAGCCTTCCCGAAGCAGCTTTTCCAGCATGTCGACGAAGAAATCAGCACTTTGTTCGGTTAGGCAAAGTGGCGGTTTTATCTTCAACACGTTCAGGTGATCACCCGTCGGCTGCATGATGACGCCGAGTTCGAGCAGCCGGTTGCAGATCGCCGCCGTCTCCTCGGTCGCCGGCTCCAGCGTCACTCTGTCGCGTACGAATTCGAGGCCGAGATAAAGGCCCATGCCGTGCACGGCGCCGACGATGGGGTAGCTGTCGATGAGTGCCGCCAGCCGCGCCTTGAGATGGTCGCCCACCGCGCGGGCATTGTCCTGCAGACGCTCCTCGGCCATCACGTCGAGAACCGTCATGCCGGCAACGCAACTGACCGGGCTGCCGCCGGCCGAGGAGAAGAAATAGCCTTCCTTCTCCAGTGAAGTGGCGATCTCTTTCGTCGTGATGACGGCGCCGAGCGGGTGGCCGTCGCCCATACCCTTGGCGATGGTGATGATATCGGGCACGACGCCTTGCTGCTCGAAGCCCCAGAAATAATGGCCAAGCCGCCCGTAACCCACCTGCACCTCGTCGGCGATGCAGAGACCGCCGCGCTCCCGGACCTGCCGGTAGACCTCCGTCAGATACCCGTCGGGCAGCGGAATACCGCCGGCATTCCCATAGACCGATTCGGCAATGAAGCCGGCCAGCCCCTCGCCCTTGGCGTCGATGGTCTCCAGCACCGGCATCACGGTGCCGAGATAATCCGCAGTCGATTCCGGCCCGCGGAACTGGCCGCGATAGGTGTTGGGCGAAACGACGGCGTGAACCCAGTCCGGCCGTGTCGTCAACGCCCGCGGATTGTCGGCGATCGAAGTGGAGACGGCGTCGCTTGCCACCGACCAGCCGTGATAGCCCTCCAGCAGGCAGACCATGTTGCGTCGGCCGCTATGCGCCCAGGCAAGCCGCAGCGCCAGATCGTTGGCTTCCGAGCCGCTATTGACGAGGAACACGGCATCCATGCCGTCGGGCGCCAGCGATGCAAGGCTCTCGGAGAATTCCGCGACGGCGGCATAGTGGAAGCGGGAATTGGTGTTCAGCATCAGCCATTGCTGGCCGATCGCTTCCGCCATGCGCGGATGGCCATGGCCGAGGATGGTGACATTGTTGACCATGTCGAGATAGGCGCGACCTTCGATATCGAAGAGATGCTCCTTCCAGCCGCGCTCGATCTGCGGCGGGTGCTCGTAATAATTCTTCTGTGGGCTGGCGAAATGCGCCTGCCGCAGTTCGAGAAGCGCTGCCGTTTCGGGTTTCGGCGCATCGGCGCCCAGCCCGAGGAGCACCGCGGGCGAGGGGCAGAGCGCAGACCACGCCCCGGCTTGTTGCGGTGTCACAAAGAGTGGCGGCTCGAAGCCGGCGATGCTGCAAAGCTGCAGGCGCAATCCGCCGAGCGAGGATGTTTCACCGGAGACTGTGCCGAGCTCCTGGCCGGCTGTAACCTCGCTGCCATCAGCGACCGAGAGCTCGATGCCGTCGATATGCAGCTTCATGTCGGCGCCCGTAAGCACCAGATGCTGGTCGTACCAGGTGATCCGGCCGGCAAAGGGAGCGGCAACGAGGCTGCCCGCCGCAAGGCAGATATCCATGTGCAGGGCATAGATCGCCTGGGCCTTTGCATGGTGCAGGCCAGCGCGGGACAGGCGATATTCGCCGTAACGCGTCGCCGCAGTTCCCGTTTCCACTGCCGCGCGGGCAAGCAACCGCCAGTCCATGTCGGTCGCCAGCCAGTTACCATCAGAAAAATGCGGGCTCTGCACGCCGAGATCGACAAAGGTGATGGATGTGGGATCGATTTCCGGCAGGAGCGGCTGCCAGTCCGACGTATCGGCACCGGCAATATCGAGACCGGCCGCTTTCAGGATTGCCGCTTCCATCAGTTCGAACGGCACGGCCATCGCCGTATCGAAGATGCGCCGTTCGCCCTCCAGATTTCCTCTGACATAGTCGTTGTCAGGATCGATCGTGATCTGCTGCTCACCGCTGGCGACGAGAATGACGGCGCGCGCCACGATGAGCGGCCAGAGTGCCTTCAGCTCTTCCTCCGTCAGCGGGTAGATTGCGTGATAGGCTTTCACCGCCGGCAGGATGTAAAAGGGATCGCCATCGGCCTGATGCAGCAGAGAGGCGCAGGTCACGGCAAGGTCGCCGACCAGCCAGCCGCGGATGATGTCGCCGAAATCGATCACCCCGTCAGGAACGGGTCGTCCATGCGCGTCAGGGCGGCTGACGACATTGTCGCCCGTCACGTCGTGATGAACCGCCTGAAGCCGCAGCGACGGCGCAAGTGGCTGGATGCGGCGCACAGCCATGACCATCGTCTTGGCGATCCTGTCGCGGGCGACACTGTCGGTAATGGATGAAAGCAGTTGCACGGCCACGGGGCCGGCCCGTCGCAGATCCCATTGCAGGCTGCGGTCGAGCCCGGGATGGGTAAAATCGGCAAGTGCCTCAGCCAGCCGTGCGCAGAGCGCGCCGAGTGCTGCGACCGAAGCGGGCGCCAGATAGGACCGGTGCGCCAGGCCTTCTCCTTCGAGATATTCGAGCAGCCGAACCTGATAGTCCTGCTCCCTCACGGTGACCGCAACGATCTCCCGCCCCTCGGTAGAGGCAAGCACATCGGGGACGCGGGGCGCGGCTTCCTTGGTGCGCAGATGACGGATCGCCGCGTTCTGCGCCTCAAGCTCCTCTGTCGCATAGGCGGCATGGCAGATCTTCAGCACATAGCGGCCGTCGTCCGTGTCGAGCCGGTAGTTACGGTCCTGCTGGCTGCCGAGTTCGGAGAGCGTGCCGGAAAGCCCGTAATGGGTGAGCAGAATATCCGCAGCTTCGGAAGCGGTCACATCGGGGCGCGGCAGCGCCATGCGGTCCACAAGCGCTTCCTCGGTCATGGCACCCCTCCGCAGCATGATTCGACTACCTAATAAAAAAGATAATCAAGCACTTGCCGACAGGCAACGGAAGATTTCAGCCGTCCGGATTTGGGTGGAGGCCGGTTGCCCGGCTCAACCCATGCGTTCGGAAGCATAGCTTCCCGGGCTGGCGGGGAAGACAATGGTGCGGTTGCCGTTGAGGAAGACGCGGCGGTGGATATGCGCATGGATGGCGCGCGCCAGCACCTGGCTTTCGACATCGCGGCCGATCGAGACATAGTCGTCGGCGCTCTGCGCATGGGTAATGCGCGCCGTGTCCTGTTCGATGATCGGGCCTTCGTCGAGATCGGCCGTCACATAATGCGCGGTCGCGCCGATCAGCTTCACGCCACGCTCGTAGGCTTGCTTGTAGGGATTGGCACCCTTGAAGCTCGGCAGGAAGGAGTGGTGGATGTTGATGATGCGGCCTGACATCTTCTTGCACATGGCATCGGAGAGAACCTGCATATAGCGGGCAAGCACGATCAGTTCGGTACCGGTCTGCTCGACGATGTCGAGGATCTGGGCTTCGGCATGCGGCTTGTTCTCCTTCGTCACCTTGATGTGGTGGAAGGGAATGTCGTGGTTGACCACAACCTTCTGGTATTCGAAATGGTTGGAGACGACGCCGACGATGTCGATCGGCAGCGCGCCGATCTTCCAGCGGTAGAGCAGGTCGTTGAGACAGTGGCCGAAGCGGGAGACCATCAGAAGCACCTTCAGGCGCTCGCTCCCGTCATGCACTTCCGCGTCCATGCCGAACTTCTCGTAGATCGGTTTGAAGCCTTCGCGGATCTCGGCAAGCGACACACCCTCTTCCGAAATGAAGCTGACGCGCATGAAGAATTTGCCGGTATCGAGGTCGTCGAACTGCGAACTATCGATGATGTTGCAACCCTTTTCGGCGAGATAGGTGGAAATCGCCGCCACGACGCCGCGCGTCGACTTGCAGGTTACCGTCAATACATAGTCCGTCATGTCCTCTTCCCTCTTTGCGGCGCCGGGCCGTGCTTAGTTCAAAGCCGTGGCCGCGAACAGGCCGGCAAGCTTTCATTTCTGCAATAAACTGCAAGCCGAACTTTCACGCCTGCGGCATTTGCTTTCATGGCCGCAAGCTTATGACAGGCTATGCAGGATTCCGTTCTGCCTGCGCCGTCGGAAAGCCCGTCCTCGCCTTTTGATGTGTTGAAGTCAGGTGGCCGGTCGGCTGGCAACCCGGACTTTTCGGCGCGGCGTGGTGATTTCATGAATAACTGCTCCCAGAACAGAAGAGAGCACAAGGCAAAGGATCACGAAGAAAACGGGCTGCTGAAGCGCGCCGATGGGGAAATGATTGGCGATGATGCGCAGGAACGCCAGCGTGAACGCGTGTGTGATGTAGATCGCGTAGGAGGCATCACCGAGATAGTTCAGCCAGCCGACAGTTGGCAGTTTCGAAAAGTCGATGGAAACAGCGCTGTAGACGATGAAGATCGCCGGTATGCCCCAGCCGTAATAGCGGTTCTCGGGCCGCACCAGATCCTCGTTGATGAACAGGAAGGCAAAGCCGACGGCCAGCAGGACCCATGCCCAGCGCTGCGGCAACAGGATTTTCTGGCCATAGAGCCAGCCAAGCACCGCACCGGCCAGAAATTCCAGGATGATGGGTTCGCCGTAGAATGTCGTGGCCGTCGTTTCCGGCAGCAGATGGCAGACGATCAGGATGGCTAGAAAGGCGCCGAACAGGGCAGGCAGTCGATAATCCTCGCGCAGCGGCAGCAGCAAGGCGAAGACGAAATAGAAAAACATCTCATAGTTCAGTGTCCAGCCAGGAACGACAACAGGCGCGATCATCGTCGGATCGACCGGGTTGATCCACGGCAGGAAGAGCAGCGATGCCATGAGATGCGGCAGGTCGAAGGCGGTCGACTTCAGAAGTGATGGGGCGATGAGCGCCACGGTCGCTGAGAAAAGCGTCGCCAGCCAGTAGAGCGGCACGATCCGCTTGATGCGTTTGCGGGCGAAGTCGGCCGGCGTCATGGAGCGTCCGCTCGTCGTCAACCACATCACGAAGCCGCTGAGCACGAAGAAGATATCGACACCCGTTTCGCCATAGATGAACGAGGTCGCGTCGATGGCGGGATTGACCTTGGCAAGCTGCAGGATCGCGTGAAAATAGACGACCATAAGCGCCGCGATAGCGCGCAGATATTGCAGCTGGACAAGCATCTGATGTCTTGCTCCCACAGGCTCCGCGGATTGCCCCTCGGCAGGCCGCTTCGTCAACTCAGTACATTTGCCGGACGATCCTGCCGGATGCGTGGCGTGTCGCGGAAACGCATGTACCCGACGACAAGCCAGAGAAGGCCGGCGATCTTCATCGAGAAGATTGCCGTCCCGCCGATCATCATATTCAGAAAAATGAAAAGAGAAAGTGAATGGGCGCAGCGCCGTTGGGCCGGGCTCGTGCCCCCCGGGAACAGGCAGACGAAAAGCCAGAAGGCGATGACGCCGAAGACCGTTGCGCCATAGACGAGATAGACATAGCCGCTATCGGCGAATTGGGCGACCTTGTCGACCGAAAGTCCGAGGACCGCCAGCGGATCGAGATCCATCAGTTTCTTCATCGTCAGATTGATGCGCCCGGTGAAATTGTCGCCGATCGCGTTGGGGTCCTTCATGTAGACAAGGAAGCCGGCACAAACGATGAGCGGCATCAGTGCCAGGTTGACGGCTTTGGGGATTTTCGGAAAGACGAAATAGCCGCCGATACAGCAGATGCACAAGATCAGCATCGTGCGCGTGTCGTTGGTCGTCAGGATCAGGACTGCTGTCGCAACAGCCAGCGCCCGGTCAGTCCTCGTCAGCCGATCCCACATCGAAATCAGGTAGATCGCGATCACGCCGCAGAAATTGGCAAGCGACACCTGTTCGAGGAAGATCGACGAGGAACGATGGTCGATAAGGCCGAAGGAGAAACGACCCTCGAAGCCGAGTGYGTTCTGAAACAGGCCGGTTTTATTGTAGCTGAGCGGCAACAGTCCGCGCGTATTGGCGAAATAGTCCGAGGGATGCACGATACTGACATAGAATGGCACGCTGATGATCTCGAAGATCAGGAAAAGCAGCACCATGGCGCAGGCCACACGGAAGACCAGCTTCAGCGTCCGTTCGTTGCACCAGCCTCCAAGCCCGGTGAAGCAGAAAATGATCAGCACGTTGCGGAAATGGTCGATAAAGGCCATGCGGTTGAGCACGCTGACATAGATCGTCACGATCAGCGTGAAAAGCATGAAGAGGAAAGCCGGAAGATCCTCCTCGTAAATGCCCTTGTGCAGGATATAGAGGATCGCGCTTGCCATGATCAGGCCTTCGCTGGCAGCCACATGAGTCATCGAAAGCGGCATGATGTTGTGGTTTATGAAAGCCAGGATGCCGTTGTAGAGGACTGAAAGCAGCCCGAGTATCAGGATCGGGTAATCGAGACGTGAAGCGGTGCTGGCCGCGCCGGCCGCCCTTTCAAACCTCGCACTGGTTTCTCCGATTGCCGTCATGTCACTTCCCCGCGGGTTTGACGGCGGCACAGACGGGGGCGTGTTTCTCCACCATCTGCTCGAGAAGGCGCATCTGCGGACGCTCCGGCGCATCGCGCGGCTGCACGTTGAAAGGTTCTGTCGCCGGCCACCATTCGCCTGCTGCCCAATAGGAGAAGCCGAACCAGACGTCGCTGTTGTCGGACACGGTGGTGAGCATCGTCTTCAGCCCGTCGAGGCAATCCGCATTCGCCGAAGCACCGAATTCACCGAGAAAGCCACGCTTGCCGTTCTTCTTCAGCCAGGCGGTCACATTGGTGACGGCATCGGTCGCGGCCTTTGAACCCTCGCATGTATCGTGCGTTCCGGAAGAATCCACATCGAGATACTGGTGGAATTCATAGGCATAAAAATCGAGCGGATCGCGCACGCCGAGCATGACGGTTCCATTCGCGCCGCCGATCACATCGCTTTCCCAGCTTGCCGCCCCGCTCCAGGCCGTGCCCGGAACGAGGATGAGATTGCGGGCGCCGACCGCCCGAATGCTGCGGATTGCGGCATTGGCGGCTTTCAGCCAGTCGGTTGCGGGAATGTCGTGCGGCTCATTCATCAGTCCGAAGAGCACGCCATCCTGATTGGCAAACTCGACGGAAAGCCGCGCCCAGAAATCGGCAAAAGCCGTATTCGTCGCCGGCGGCTTGCCGACCTGTTCCTTGTCGTAATAGCCGAAATTGTGCGGATCGAGCAGCACGCTCATCTTGTGCTTGCGAACCAGTGCCACAGTATCTTTCAGCCGCTGCAGTTCGTCATCGTCAAGCCGTGCGCCAAGTGTCGGCTGCAGGCGCTCCCAGCGGAAGGGCAGACGGATGATCGTCATGCCCTTCTTGGCAAAATAACCTATCGTTTCTTCCGTCGGGTAGGTGTAGTTCGTGCCGTAGACGCCGCCGCGCTCGCCATACTCGCCGCCGGAAAGATTGACGCCGTAGTAGCAGAGCGGCCCGCTCGTCGCATGGACGGTAGACGAAATGGTCATGACGGCGGCAAGCAGCAGCCTCTGCAGCAGTCTTTTCCGTCTCATGGGCCATCCTCGTGGGTCGCGGCAGGTCGCCACGTGGCTTCGATGCCGGTATCTTAACGGTCCGTTAGCTAAGAATTTCTAAAGTCGCTCTGTCTCGGCCACGCTTTCTCGCCGGGCGGATGCGGTGTGTATGAACCAGTATGACAGGAACAGGGTAAGCCGCCTGCCTGCCTGGCGCAGTTTTGAGTCGTCTCAGCCTGCGCCTGAAGGAACCCGTGCGCGCAGCCCGATCATCCGGCCGACCGATTTCGTTCCGCCGCCGCCGCCCGAACCCGAGCCGCTCCCTGCTCGTCCGGTAGTATCGGAACGCCACGCTTCCGAGCCGGCGCCCGCGCCTTCGTCTCGCGCTATTCTCCCGGTCAGAGAAACGCCCGAACCCCCAGCCGAAGGGGCGTCAGTCGTTGCCGGACCACTTCTCGATATCAGATCCGCCGTTGGCGCCGTCTGGAGCAGGCGCCTGATCGTTGCCTGCCTTTGTTTGCTCGGTGCTGCCGCCGGCGCGGTAATCGCGCCCCGCATTCAACAGAAATTCACAGCAGTTGCCGCCCTCTATTTCGATCCGCGCCAGATCGGTCTTGCCGATAGCGGTTCGCAGAATTCGACCGTGTCGCCGGAAATGGTTTCGACGCTGATCGACAGCCAGGTCCAGATACTGACCTCAGGCAATGTGCTGCGCCGCGTAGCCAACGCCCTGAAACTCGATCAGGACCCGGAATTCACTGGCGGCAGGACGGATGACGCCGCCGTTATCGGCGCCCTTCAGAAAGCTCTGCTGATAACGCGTGAGAACAACACCTACGTCGTCTCGCTTGCGGCGACGACCCACGATCCGGAAAAGTCGGCAAAGCTCGCAAACCAGGTCGTCACCTCCTTCATGCAGGAGGAAAGCAGTGCATCGACCGGCATCTACGAGACCACGTCGTCGACACTCGACGGCCGCCTCGACGATCTGCGCCAGAAAGTGCAACAGGCGGAGCAGGCAGTGGAGACCTTCCGCGCAGACAACGACATGGCGGCGACCGAGGGCAATCTGATCTCCGACCAGCGCCTTTCATCCTTGAATACGCTGCTCGTCAACTCCCAGGAAAAGACCATTCAGGCCAAGGCCCGCGCCGATGCCGCCGCAAATCTGCGGGTCGAGGATGTCGTCGCCGGCAGCCAGGCGGATGGCGCCACGGGCACATCGCCGCTCGTCAGCCTGCGCCAGCAATATTCCGCGCAGGCGGCCGTTGTCGGCAGCCTGCAGAGCCAGATGGGTGCCCGCCACCCGCGCCTTCAGGCCGCCCGCTCTTCGCTCGGCAGTATTGGGGCGGAAATCAAGGACGAGTTGCAGCGGGTCGCGACCTCGGCAAGGGCCGACTATGAACAGGCCAAGAAGGCCGAAGACGATATCGCCAAGGAACTGGCGATCCAGAAGGCTCTTCAGGCTACGACGTCGGACAAGCAGGTGCAGCTGAACGAGCTGCAGCGCAAGGCGACCGCCGCCCGTGAACTTTACGAGGCAGTGCTCAAACGCTCCGGTGAGACCAGCGAACAGCAGAACCTCAACCAGAGCAATATCCGCGTCGTCTCCCCTGCCGAAGTTCCGGTCAAGGCGGATGGACCGAGCAAGAAAATCATCATCGTCGCGGGCATCATCGGCGGCCTGCTCGCCGGCTTTGCTGTCGGTGCCGGTTTTGCGATCCTCGCCGGCCTCTTCTCTCATCCCGTCATCAGAGGTTATTTCCGCAAGCCCACCCGCGCTTCCGCTTGATGGCGGCCTCCAATCTTCCTACATCCTGAAAGTGGGCATCGAACGGAAGATGCGTGAAAGAGGTTGTCATGCGGTTGGTTGCCGTTCTCCTGCTGTCGCTTGTTGCCGGCACTTCGGCCGCGCCCGCCTTTGCCATCGACTGGCAGAATTCCGGCAGGCAGGCCGTGCAGCCGCTTTACCCCTACAAGGATCTTCCGGGCGTGAAGGCCCAGCCGGACAAGAAGGTGGAAGAGTCCTACGCCTGCCACACCGAAACCGTGCAGATCCGCCGCCGCCACGACGAGATCTTCCGCTCCGGCGGCATGCCGACCCTGATGTATGTCTGCGAGCGGGACGGTGTGATTTCCATGGACAGCCGCGTGCCGCTGCGCGGCCATTATCAGCCGGTGCGGTAAAAGCCGGAAGCGGATACTGCTGACGGACCTAACCTGAAGTTATCTATCCAGCCGTCAGACAGCCGCTAGCGAGATCTTGTCGATCCGGCCACCGATCTGGGCTCCGATATAGAGGTTCTCGTAGCATTTCGCCGGAAAACCTGTCTGCCGCATATGAAATGCCGTCCGGTCGATGTCGTAATCGACCCGGTGCAGATCGATGACATCACCAGCGAGCGTGGCGAAGGCCGCACGCGGGTCGCCGTCGCGCGGTTGTCCGACAGCGCCCGGATTGCAGAAGCGCTTCCCGCCCAGTTTCAGCAAAGCCTGGACATGGGTGTGGCCCGCAAAGAGGATCGATGCGTCGTCCGGAAGATCAGCGGGTCCGATCTGATAGAGATATTGGTCGATAGGGTCCCGCATGCCGCCGTGGTAGAAATGGATCGGACCGTCGGCAATGAAACTCTTCGAAGTCGCCAGCCAGGAGACCTGCTCCGGCGAAATAATCGTTCTCTGATAATCGGTGATATCCGAAACCAGTTTCGAACGCGGGCATCCCTCGCCGCTGACGATGTAGTGGTCGTGGTTTCCCAGAATATTGACGATCCCGCGGGCACGCAGCAGATCGATACATTCGCCCGGCTGAGCGTAGTAACCCACGACATCGCCGAGCGATATGATCCGGCGGCAGCCGAGCGCATCGATGCGCTCCAGTACGGCCTCGAGGGCCGGCAGGTTACCGTGAATATCTGAAATGATCGCGATCATGTCACCACATAATCTTCATAGTAGCGCCAGCCGCGGCCCGGGCGGACCTCCGGTGCTGCGGGCCGCTTGGCCCAAAGAAAGAGCTCTACGGCCATGAGGGCTTCGTTGTAGCCGAAGGCGGCGCGCAAGGACGTACTGCTGGAGAACCGAGGATTGATTTCGAGAAGATAAGGGATCTCGCCATCCATGCGGAATTGATAGTTTGTCGGTCCCAATGGCTTGAAAAGACCGGCGATCGTCTCGACCGCCTTGGCCAGCACCGGATGCTCGACGACTTCGGCATATTGCGTATTGCCGGCGACGGACAGCTTGCGACGGAAGATGATCGGCGGCAGACTGGTGCCGTCGCCGAAGCCGAAGGCGCCGACGGTAAATTCAGTGTCGTCGCTGCCGATGAATTTCTGGATGAGAAAATCGTCGGTGCTTTTCCGGCTCCAATAGGCAAAGTCATGCTCGTCCCGAAGAACGGCGATGCCGCGCGATCCGTTTCCGCGCCGCGGTTTCAAAAGTAAAGGGGGCGCGCCAAGGCGATCGATCGCATCGTGCCAGTCTGCAGCAAGGCAACCAGGTATGGCCGGCAGGCCCAGGCGTTGCAGCGCTTCGCCGAAATTCCATTTGTCCTGCGCAAGTTCGATCAGATCGGGATTGTTCAGGATGACTCGAGCGTCTGTCCCTTGGGTAAGAGCCCGATTTCGGTTGAAGAACAGCACGTCCGACTCCAGCCCTGGAAATACCAGATCGACGTTTTCCCGGATCAGGAGATTTTTCCAGAAGTCGAAATAGTCGGGGCTTTCTTCGCTGCATGGCGGCTTGGCGAAGAAGTCGTCGCACCAGTAGCGACCGATACCGTGCGCATCCCGATCGACGCCGATGACCCGGACAGAGAGCCCGGATTTCCGGAGGGAGCTGGCAATTCCTTGCCCGATGATGGCGCCGACCGCAGTCACGACGACGGTGATGGGAGTTGTCTTCATGCCTGCTGCCGTCACACTAGATCCATGGGGCCGAAGGCTTTCGCGGTCCCCGCATTCCGTATCATCTCAATGCCGTCTTTCATCGTGATCGAGGGCAACAAGTTCAGCTGGCTGAAAGCCTGTGCTCCATCGGGAAAGTTTATCTTACGGAACGGCGCTTTTTCCGGCGCGTCGATGACATTGCCGCCCAGACCGAACGTGTCGTAGGCGACCGCGGCGATTTCATCTGAGGTCATCGCTTCCGGATGGGAGATATTCAATATGCCCCTAACCTCTGTATGAGCGGCGCGGATCATCAGATCGGCGGCATCCCTGACGTGAAGGAAGTTTCGGATACCGAGCGAGTGGGGCATGCGGATATTTTGCCCGCGCGAGGCGTAGGCGATGATCCGACCGAACCAAGCCTGGTGGCTGCAGCAGCGTCCCTCTGTGTCGTAGATCTGCGGAAAACGCAGGCTGCAATACCGAAACCCATGTTTTTGCGCCGCCCAGGCAAGGACTTGTTCCGCGAGACCCTTGGTCAGACCATAGGATGTAAAATTGCCTGGATCCAAGGTCTCGTCGGAAGAGGCTGAGCCTGCATAAACAAGAACGCTGGCGCCGAGTTCCTTGACCAGCTGAGCGACATCAACAGCGCTGGCAGTATTGACGTCGAAATTCTGCCTGCGCCCCTTGTCACCGTCGTCTGCAAAACTCGCCGCGGAATGAAAGACGATATCGGCGGAGAGTCCTTCCGACACGTTGCCAGCGGAGACGCCGAGATCAAGGAAGATATCGTCCGCTGTCGATCGTCCCGCTGTCAATGTCTTGATATCGAGCGCCCGCAGCCGCTCGATAATCTGGCTTCCCAGCATCGACCGAGGACCGATGACGAGGGCTGTCGTCATGCCGCTTCGGCTTCCATCAACAAAGCAACACAAAGATCGGGAAATTCAATACCGACGCGCAGCATGGCTTCGAGATTCTCCTGGAAATCCGGCAGCGTCTTTAGAACTCCGAGCGGAAGCGGCTTGAGATAGATCCCTTCCTGGTAGGTCATCGAATATCCGTGACGTTCCAGCTCTTGCTGGAACGTATCGCGGCAATATTGCCGACGGTGCCCAAGTGCCAGATCGTTCGCATTCAGGCTGTAGATGTCGTCGATCTTGCCGAGTTCGACTCCGAGCCTACGGTTCATCGATTTTGCGTTCGGAACTGCTGCAAAGAGCTTGCCGCCCGGCTTCAGGAACTTTCTGAACCGATCAAGAACCAGGCCCGGATCTTCGACATGTTCGAGAACAAAGCCCATGACGATAACGTCGAAGCGTTCTTCCGTATCGAAGTCCTCGAAGTAGGAGAAGACGACCTCACCGGAGAAGTCAGGGCTCTTCTCGTTGAAGAGATCGATGACGACCTGCGAACCTTCGATGATGACGTGGCGGTCGCAGGCGGCGTTGAAGATGCTTGGCGTATATCCATGGCCGATGCCCAGTTCCAGCAGCGAACCGCAATGGCCGAAGCGATTGATGATCCGCTCGGGGTACCAGTTGAGGATGAGATCGTTCTCGATCGCCGTTGCACCGTTCGGGCGATATTCTGAGGTTACCGCATCGAGGTTTATGGCTGCTGCTGTCATTATACAAATTCCTTCGAGTCGATGGTTCCCGAATGTACCGATATGGTCCTTCCGGTTCCGCAGTTGGCGACGATCGTTCGGCTCATGGCCTTTTGATAAGGCATCAGGCTTGCTGGTAGCTGTGCATTCTAGCTGTCGATCCAGACGAGGCTCAGTCCGGGGCGATGCAGACTGGGCTGCTGCGCAATGGCTGCCCTTGCCTTGAGGGGATTGAGTCCGACAAAAACCACGTCGACCTCGTCTGCGAGGGCTGCGGGCGCAATAACCGGCTTTCCGAAATGGCTGGTACCCTGCAGGTTGGGATTCTGATCGAGGAAGACGCTGAGATCGACATCGCTTTCCACCCGGCTGCAGATCCAGCTTCCATAAAAGCCGGAGCCGTAAATTGCTGCGCGGCGACCGGCAAATTCCGTCGCTGCCTCGTCGAGCCGGATGGCAGCTTGCTTCCAGAAAGAACAAATCTCCCTGGCTTTTTCTGTTGCCGTGGCGATCTCGGCTCTGTCCACGTTCAGGCGAACAGAATCGTCTGCACGTTTCGCAATGACGAAGAATGCGCCCGGAAAAACCTCCGTGTCGATCGTATCGACACGGAAGCCGGCCAGGCTGAAGGCCCGCTTCAATGATGGGATGCTGAAATGGTTGAGGTGATCGGCAACCGCCATGTCGCCGGGGTTGGCAGCGACGTCGGGCATGGACAGGAGAAGACGCCCTTCGGGGGCGAGGAGATCATGCAGGGCCTTCAGAAAGACGACCGGCTCGGGCACATGTTCGATGACGAAATGGCTCATAATCGCCTGGAAGCGACCGGCCCATTCGGCCGGTATCGTATAGGATGCTTGATTTTCCGGCGCGACCCATCCCTGCCATGCAGACTTGTAGTCGGCGCTGACGTCGAAGACGTGCGGCCGAAGATCCGGTCTTGCCTTGTGCATCTTGCGCAAGGTCGTCGATTTCGCCGCGCCGTAGTCGAGGATCTCGGCGCCCTGCGGCAGGTCGAGCAGGCGCAGGCTCACCGCTGCCTGATGGTCGGTGCGGTAGATCGGCTGATTGTCTGCGCCGATCGCGAAAATCTGGTCGTGATCGTCCGACGCCATCGATATCTGGTAGGACGTATCGTAGAAGGCCTCGATATCGGGCAGATCGCCGGATTGCGCATGCCCGCATTCATCGCAAACGAAGGCGAGCGTCGGAATATCGACGAACGCCATGGTCGTTGTGAGCGCCGGCGCCGAAGCCTCGTACGAGGCTTCGGCGATATGCGACCCGCAGACGCGGCACGCTGTCATATGGTGTTCTCCCCATCGGTCACCAGTTCCGGCAGGATTTTGCTGAAATCGACGCCAGCGGCGAAAGAACCGCACCAGCCGATGCGAACGCCGAGCGGTTCGGCAAAATTGAAATACCGGAACTGAATGCTCCACCGCGGCGTCTTCGAAACGTTATGGCCACCCTGATGCATCGTCAGGAAGTCCATCAGAATGAGGTCGCCCGGTTCGGGGAGCGGTGCGACGACGTCATATTTTGCCAGCCGTTCGTCGACCCGGTCCATGAAAAGCGCGTAGGCGCCGGTCTTTCCGAGGCCCGCGTCATCGCGATAGACGGGGATCAGCCCCTCGGCATGGGAACCTTCGGCGATCTGTACCGGACCCATGTCCACCGTTACCGGCAACAGCGGCGTCCAGAAGACAATACCGTCGAGGCTTCGCAGCTGGCCCGGAAATTCCTGATGCCATTGCGCGCGGAATTTCTCTTCGCCGGGGTTGTCGATGCGGATGCCGTAACCGCCGGCAGCGATGCCGGGAACGGAATCGGGCCGCAATTTTTCGAAGACCGCCGTATTCTTCGCCTTGGTGACGAGCTGCATGAAGGCCGGAATCTGCTTCACCGCATCATAGACTTCGCCGCCCCACGAACGGTTCTGCGCGATCAGCTTCGGATAGGCGATCGTCATGGCCTCGAGCGTGGTTCCGGTCGGAGCATCGACGCCGTACTTCCTGCAGAGGGCTTCGATGATCTTGCGGATACCTTCCTGGATAGGCGCGATATCGGTCGCCGGATCGTAGAAACCGCGGATGACGAGATAGCCTTTGCTGTCGAATTCAGCGCGCAGGTTGTCTTTGAACGTTGGGATTGCGTCGGTCATGATGTTACCGTTTCCTCCTTCAGGAAGTCTTGCCACGCCACGGTGGTCGGGATGAGACAGTGACGTGCCTCCGGACCCCTTCGGGCGATGAGATCGAGTACTGAAACATAAGGGGTGAACGAGCCTCCGGGCTGCGGCCAGGGGGTGCGGCTGTAGTCCATGTAGTCCACCTGCACGCCGGCTCGTTCAAAGGCCTTGTGATCCATATAATTCGCCGCGCCATGGCCCGTGAGATAGCGGGTGCCGCCGGCCTTTAGAACGATGTCGAGCACGCGCTGCCAGGAAGTGCCCTCGACGCCCATATTGCTGGTTCTTTCGACCGTCCGGTTCGCACCGATGCCGAGATACCGGGCTGGCTCCTCGATGCTGGCGATCAGCAGCTCCGGCAGGGAGGAATGGCTGTAGACGCTGTCGAAGATCGAAAGAGCATCGTCGATGAAGGGTGCGCCAAGCAGCGACTGACGCAGCAGCGCGCGATGGCTCGCCTTCCAGTCCTCGCCTGCCGCTGCGAGCTCGGAGATCTTCTGGAAGCTGCCTTTGCCGGCAAGCGGGATCGTCATCCAGCAGCGATCGTTGCCGCGCAGAAGCTGGATGCGGTTGGTGAAGCTGCCTTTCGAAAACTGCGTATCGTCGAGATAGACATAGCTGTCGGCGATCATGAGCTGTTCGAAGAAGCCCGGCCAGGGAAACAGCATCGGTTGCGTAATGACGACGGCAGTCATGTTACACGTTCTCCAGTCGCGGCTCAGGTCGCATCACGTCGCGCGTCATGCCACCAGCCACACGGCGGTGGCGCTCCGTCATTTGCCGACGCACTTGAGATATCCTCCCGGCGAGCTGGACAGTACCAGCTTGCCGTTCAGGGCTTCGTCGGTCTCGAAACGATCGGTCTCCTCGAGATACATGTTGAGCGCCGTATAGGGCTCATCACCCGGATGCCAGATTTTCGAGCGTCTGTTCGGCGTCAGCGCCGTATCTTTTCCATAGCCGAGCAGAGTATCGGCAACGACGATATACTGGCCCTCGGTAACTAGCGGGCCGTAGCAGCGCAGTTCGTCGAGAACGTGGTCGCGGCTGTGATCGCTGTCGAGCACGACCATGACCGAAGCGCCGGCCGGAATTTCCGCTTTGACCTTGGCAAGCGTCTCCGCTGTCGTCGAAGGGCCCTCGATGAGTGTGATCAGCGGCGAGAGCGGGTGGTTTTCGATGGAATCGCGGTTGTGGGCGCGGATATCGATGTCGACGCCGATCACCTTGCCCTTGCCGATGACCTTCAGCAGCGAGGCCATGAAGATCATCGAGCCGCCGCGCGCTACACCCGTTTCGATGATGACGTCGGGTTTGGTGTTCCAGACCACTTCCTGGGTGGCAATCACGTCGGCCGGCATCTGAATGATCGGCACGCCCATCCAGGACCAGAGATAGGCATAGTCATACTTGTCGAGCGTCAGCAGCGTATTCAGCGACTGCTGGAAGGCATCTTCGTCATTGCCGAGCGCAAGCGACATTTCGCGCTTGCGGGCTTCGAATTCGAGGCGATCGTCCTTGGTGGTCATAAGTCTCTGAAACCTTCTGTATATTCTGCGCTCAGGCCGACTGACGGAGGTGAACGGCGCTGTTGTCCTGATGGCTGCGGACGACCGAGATCAGCGTTTCTGCCACGCGGTCGATATCGGCCTCGCTCATATCGTGGTAGCTCGGCAGATTGATCGCTCGCTCCGGAATGCTCCAGGCGTTGATGTTGGCCGGCTTTTTTCCGAACATCGAAAGGCTGGAAAGCGGGTGGAAGAAGACGCGCGCATCGATACTTGCGGCTTCGAAGGCCTGCTGCAGCACTTCGCGCGTGATGCCGGTAGCAGGGTGGAAGACGGCCGTCGGCATCCAGGCGCCATTGATCGTGCCGGTATATTCAGGGTTCATGCTGATGCCGTTCAGTGTGGAGAGGCGCACCATATAGGCTGCCAGGATCTCTCGCTTGCGGGAGACGAGCTCCTCGATGCGCTCCAGCTGGGCGCAGCCGATTGCCGCCTGGATGTTCGACATCTTGTATTTGAAGCCGACTGCATCCGGCCAGAACTGTTTCTTCTGGCTGCGGGCACGGCCGTGGTTGCTGAGCGT
>NZ_JBFUBG010000039.1:0-52866 GCF_056405875.1 Rhizobium sp. P1_E6
GCCTTCGATGCCTTCGATGGCGTCGCTGCCTGCAGTGCTCGGCATTTCGGTCTCCTCATTCGCGTTCGGTCTTGAAACTTTCGAGCGGGAAAAGGATGCATCGGATGCGAACGAGGGAAGAGGTGGCAGGCAAGCGTTCCGGATGCACCTGATGACGCGGTTGCCGGCAGGCGCCGAAGCCCCCGGATTCTCTTCATCCCGGATCGTGCTATGACCCTGTTCAAGTCATTTCTACCACTTTATGGTGCGCCCATATCAAGGGGTTGAGGAATTGGCATGAAGTGGATTTCGCTGGCCGGGGCATTGCTTGCGGCCTGCCTCGCCGTGGCGCCGGCAAAGGCAAGAGACGTGCTCGATATCCTGCACGGCACGTTGAAAGCGCAGGCTCAGCCATTGGTGATGGAGGATGGCAAGACTGGAGGCTGTACCTATTCGTTCGTCGCGATAAAGCGGGATCATGTCTATCGGCCGGGACAATATCTTCGGGTGACCGGGCACCTCAATCTGCTCAAGACCCGTTCCTTCGTGGGCGAGACGGACATACTTCCCCCGTGGAGCACCACCTTGTATCTCACCGTTGAAGAGGCTTGGAGGGGGAAGATGGCGATATCCATTTCACGCCATCGGCGCCGTCGAAGGTCTATCTCCTCGGGGCGGCTACGGAAAGCCATCCGGACATGCGCTCGGAACGGAGAGGCACCGAAACGCCCGGGAGCGTGATGATGGTCCTCGATGCCGATCCGGCGCTGAAAATCCTCAAGGAGGCGACGACCTCCTCTCATGCGATCAGTGTCGCCTTCAACCAGTTTTACGGGGACAGGATGATTACCGTTCCGATCGAGCTCGACGTGACGAATGTCAAGCCAAACGGGGAACGGGTGCGCTCGAAGGAAACGGAGCTCGATTTTTCCCTCTGCATGCTCGACCTGATGAACGATTTTCCGGTGCCACAGAAAGCGAAGTGAGGCTGCTGCGGCAATTTTATGCGGCTAGCATTCGTGATAGGATGGCAACCTGAGGGCGTGTCGGCGGCATGTGGGGGCATCGCATGGACAGCAGGGACCCGGCAACGGAAGCATCGGGGACGGTGCGCACGCGGCGTTCGCTGGTGGCGTCGGCAGTCAATCCCTATTGGGTTCTTGCGCTTGCGCTCGCCGGACTGGTTCTGGTCCTCTACGGTTTCCTTTGGCAGCCGGCGCGGCCGGATCCGTTTGCAAAACCGGCGAACTGGATCGACTGGTTCCTCCACCCGCTGCCGGCAACAGAGATCAACGGACTCGGACAGCGCCCGCTCGGCACCCCAGGCACCGGCTGGGCGCCAAGGGCGCTTGGCGAGGCGCAGGCGGCCTGGATCGGCGAGGGCGCCCTGCAGCTGCGGCCGGAGGGCCGTTATCCCACTCTGGCCCTGTGGAGTGACGAGACCGGCGCGCTCATCGGAGCGGACGGGCGCATCTATCGTCGCGATCAGCCGCCGCTCGAGACGGCCAGGATCGACATCCGCCCGATCCAGATCCTGGAATTCAAGGCTCATGCAGGGCCAGTGGCCAGCGCCGTCTTCTCGCCCGATGGCGCGCGCATCTTGACGGCTTCGGCCGACGGCACCGCGCGGATCTGGAACGCCGCCACCGGGGACAGGCTCGACGAGCTCAGCGGTCATACGGGGAGCGTGGCGGGCGCCGCGTTCTCTCCTGACGGCAGCCGCATCGTTACGGCCGCGGCCGATGGTACCGTGCGGATTTGGGACGCGGCGACCGGCAGCGAGGTCAGGGTGCTGCGTGGTCATGATGGGCCGGTCATGAGCGCCGCGTACTCTCCTGACGGCAGCCGCATCGTTACGGCTGCGCTCGACGGCACCGCGTGGATCTGGGACGCTGCGACCGGCAGCGAACTCAGGGTGCTGCGTGGTCACGATGGGCCGGTCATGAGCGCCGCTTTCTCGCCTGACGGCGCGCAGATCGTCACGGCTCTGGGAGGCAGCGCGGGTGTTTCCGGCTCTCCGTCAGAGGCAACCGCGCGGATCTGGGACGTGGCCACCGGCAGCGAACTCAAGGTGTTGCGCGGCCACGAAGGGCCGGTGACCAGCGCCATGTTCTCTCCCGACGGCAGGAACATCGTCACCGCCTCTATGGATCGCACCATACGGATCTGGAACAGTGGCGCCGCGGAGAATACCGACGTCCTGAGCGGCTATACCGATACAGTCTACACGGCGGCTTTCTCTCCTGACGGCCGAAACATCGTCACCGCCTCCGCGGATGGTGCGGCGCGGATCTGGGTGACCGTCGCCGGAAAACGGCGCGACGTCGTGGAAATGCCAAGGACAGGTGCGACCAGTGCCGCGTTCTCTCCTGACGGCAGCCGCATCGTCACCGCTTCGGCCGACGGCACCATCAGGGTCTATAGCGTTTTGCAGGGTTTGGCGCCTTCGGCGGGTGTCCGGCTGCCAGATGACGTTGTCTGCTGGACCGCGGATGCAGCGTCCTGGGATTGTTCTTACGATGCACCGCTCCGTTCGGTCCTGCTCAGCCTGCGAATGGACGAACACGCCAGAGGCGGACCGCTTGCTCCCTCCGCCGATCCCGGCAGACCGGCTGTCGTGTTCGACGAGAAGGGCCAGCAGATCCAGCAGCAGCAGGTCCAGCAGACAGAACAGCAGGTTCAAAATCAGCAGCAGCAACAATTGCAGCAGGCTCAGCCGCAACAGCAGCAGAAACAGGAGGTCCAAAATCAGCAGCAACAGCAGACACAGACGCAGCAGCAACAGCAGCAACAGCAGCAGCAACAACAGCAGCAACAGCAGCAGCAGCAACAACAGCAGATCCAGCAGCAGGAGCTGAATCCTCCGCCTCCCGCCCAACTGGGTTTGCCTGCCGGCCTGCCGGCGAGCGCCACCTTCCGGGCGCTGGGGTTTCTCGATGCCACGACGCTGTTCGTGGTCGGCGGCGATGGCCTCATCCTGGTATCCGAACAGCTCACGTCAGGCGCGGCCACGTTCCGGCAGCTGCGCCTGGTACCCGGCGAGACATTGACGGCGATCCGCTTCGACGGCGACAAGGCAGCCTGGGTGGCGGGCGAGCGGCAGCGGCAGCCCTTCGCCATCTGGCCATTCTCCGGTCTGACCGGCAATACGCCTGTTACGGAGACCTTCGTGCTCTATGCGCAGCATCCGCTTGTCGAGACCTGGCGGGAACTGAAGAGCTTTCCGGCGCCCTGGACCTTTGCGGCCGCACCGGTCGTCTTTCTGATGCTGGGTTATGCCGGCGTTGCCTTCGCGCGCGGCGTTGCCGTCGAGCGGCGCGGCATCGAGGATGCGCCGAGTTCGGATAGCCCGATCGGCTGGCGGGACCGCGACGTCCTGCGGCTCAAGCCGATCGCGCTCGCCATGTCGCGCTTCATCCGCAACGTCGATACCAAGCCGCCGCTGACGATCGCGGTGACCGGAGGGTGGGGCACCGGCAAGAGTTCGCTGATGAACCTGCTACGCGAGGATCTGCGCCGCTATGGCGCGCGCCCGGTCTGGTTCAATGCCTGGCATCACCGCGAGGAGGTCTCGCTGCTGGCGGCGCTGCTCGAGGCGGTTCGCAGCACGGTGGTGCCGCACTGGTACACCTGGAGCGGCATGGTGTTTCGGATGCGCCTGCTGGCACTCAGGCTGCGCGGGCCGTTGCAGAGCGCGCTTGCGGCCGGCGTGCTGCTGTTGATCGCGCTCGCCGTCGCCAATATGGGCCTGCAGGGCAGGCTCGGTTCGGCCTTGACCGATCTCGTCTTCAATGTTTCGCAGACGCAATCGGCAGGCGGCGCTGCCGGCCCGGCCCCGGCGGAGAAGGCCGCAAGCCCTCAGGCGGGTGAGAAGACTGCCGGTGCTGCTGATACTGCTGGCGCCGCTCAGGAGACGGCGGAGAAGGCGACCGACGATGTGGCGCATTGGCTGGAAAAGCCGCTTGCCTGGCTGGGCCTCGACCCGAAGACGGGGATCGGCGCGATTCTCGCCTTCGCCGCCCTGCTGTTCGTGCGCAGCAAGCTCATCGCATTCCCGGTGGAGCCGGCCAAACTGCTGAGCCAGCTGCGCAACCGCGCATCCGTCACCGACTACCGCGACAAGCTCAGCTTCCGAAGCCAGTTTGCAAGCGCCTTCAGCGATGTCTGCCGCACGGCGCGAACATCGAGAAATCCGGGGATCATCATCATCATCGATGATCTCGACCGCTGTCCGCCCGATGCCGTGCTCGCCGTGCTTGAAGCGGTGAACTATCTCGTGTCCGCCGGTTCCTGTTTCGTCGTGCTCGGCATCGACCGCAAGCAGATCGAACATGCCGTCGGTCTGGGTTTCAAGGATATCGTCGACGGGCTGCCCGATCGCGAGCTCGGGGGCGCGATGCTGCCGGCCGCAGATGCTACCGATCCCGCCGTTCGCACGGTGGCCCGGCGGCGGGCCTTCGCCCGGCGTTACCTCGAAAAGCTGATCAATATCGAGACCGCTGTGCCGCCGCTGCAGCCCGATGCTGCCGTCAGCATGCTGGTGGAGGAGGGGCCGGAGCCGGATGCCGATCCGCGCTGGCTCGCTCCCTTCAAGACGACGGCCTCCTTCTTTCTGGATTTTTGCCGTACGGCGGCGTTTGCAGCCCTGATCGGCGGTGGCGCCGCATTGCTGCTGCAGCCATTTGCAACACCAGAGCTTGGCGGGGCGGCCGTCCCATCCACTATCAGCCGGCCCGGGAGCGCGACTGTTGCCGCCCCGACGCCGACAAATGGCGGGACCGGCCAGCCGGATCTGGCACCCGCGCCTGCCGAAAAGCCCTTCCGCTTCCAGCCGGCTGAGTGGCAGACCGAGCGGGAGCTGATGCCGCGCTGGGCATGGTGGGCGGGCGACGTGCTGCTCGTGATCTTCCTCCTGCTGTTCCTGCTCGTCGACCTGGCGCGGCGGCGGATGGATATCGAGAAGGACAGCTCCGCCTTCGCCGACACGCTTAGAAAGGTCACTCCGTCAGTCCATGCGGTGAACCCGACGCCACGGGCGGTCAAGCTGTTTGAAAACCGGATGCGCTATCTGGCCGCGCGCCTCGATGCGGACGCAAATCCGCACCGGCCGGATATTCTCGACAGGATCGTCCGCCGCTTCCTTCCGGCCGGCTGGTTCGACCGCAAGCCGCCGGCGCTCGACGAGACAAAGCTGCTCATCCTCGGCGCAAACGAGATCTGCGGCGACAAGATGCCAGGCGACCTCCTTGCCGCCGTCACCGCGGATGACCGCCGCACCTACACCTCGATCGTCAGCCCGGCGTTGCCGGACATGCCTTGATATGCCTTACGTTTCACAGGTCCGGGAGATGGTCGACCCGCCGGCATCGGGAGGTGGGGGCGCCAATGGTTTTGCATCTGTGGCGGATACAGTGTTAAGAGCAGGCCATGACCCTATCAACCGAGCTAGACTGTCAGGCCTGCGGCGCGTGCTGTTCCTATTCGCACGAATGGCCGAGATTCTCGACCGAGAGCGACGAGGACCTCGATTTGCTGCCGGCTCAGTTCGTCTCGGCGGATCAATCAGGCATGCGCTGTGATGGTGAGCGTTGCTCTGCGCTCTCAGGCACCATCGGTAAGCAAGTATCATGCGTGATCTACGGCCTCAGGCCGGACGTCTGCCGCACATGCCTTCCCGGAGACGACGCCTGTACGACGGCGCGTAAGGCCTTCGGGCTGGCGTAGCGCTGATCCTGGCTCTGCCGGTGTGCCTGTCGATAATGATATCCTTGCCGCCAGCCCAGGATTTGCGTTGCAGGAGGCGGCAGTCTTTGCTGCCGCCCGCCATTCAATCCAGCCCGCAAATCAATCCAGAAGATCGGCCGGCACCTTGCCGCCGTTTTCCGACAGTTTCTTCATGAGCGCCTTGTGCAGGAAGATGTTCATCTTCGCGCTGTCATTGGTATCGCCGGAATAGCCGAGTTCGGCTGCGAGCTCCTTGCGCTCCGCAAGGCTGGCATCCATTCCGAGCGCCTTCATGAGATCGACGATCGAATGGCGCCAATCGAGCTTCTGGCCGGATTTCTTGACGGCCGCGTTGAGGATCTGCTCGATATCGGCGCTGCTGGATTGGGCGGGGCTCGCTTGAGCCGGCGGCGGCGCGCCGGTTGCGGGCTCGGTCACCGGTGCGGGCTTGGCCGCGGTGGGCTGAGCGGAAGGGGAAGCTGCGGGCGTACTGGAGGCTTGCGGGGCGGCGGCCGCAGGCTCCGGCACGGGTGCCGCCTGCGCTTTGCCGAAAATCGCGTTCTTGATGCGGTCGAAGACGCTCACGGGGGAAACCCTCCTCTTGTGGTTGCGATGGGCAAACGCCGTACGGAGCCGGCTTCCCAAATGCTGACCGGGAGAGAACTAGGGTGGTAACGCGATCCGCAAAGCCCGCCGGCAGGAAACATGGTTCAGCTGCACCGCGCTGTTGTTCCCGTTCGGTGATGCCGCGTCTTCGTCATCGGCCGGGTGACGGTCGGCAGCGCGTGTGCCACCTTCGGGCGAGAGGGGCGAGCCCGGAACAGGATTTGGAAGATCGGCCAGAAATGCAAAAGCCCCGCAACATGGCGGGGCTTTCGACGGATACGGTCGCCGGTTCCTAGAACTTGACGCCGATGCCCAGCTTGATTTCCTGCTGGTCGAGATCGACATTCACGCCGAGAATGTCCTTGTCGCCATAGTCGTTGAAGCGATATTCGCCGCGAACGAAGACGTTGTTGGTGAAGGCGTAGTCGATGCCGGCGCCGACGGTATAGCCGTTGAACGTCTCGGTTTCCTTGTCGCCGCCCGGCACGTCGATGAAGCCGCGCGTCGCGGTCCAGCCTGCCGCACCATAGAACAGCGCCTTGTCGAAGGCGTATCCGACCCGGCCGCGGACGGCGCCGGACCAATCGGTTCCGATGCTTGCGCCCAGCAGGTCCTCATCATTCCAGTTGTGCTCGATGTTGCCTTCGATGCCGACGACGATATTGTCGAACTGGAAGTTATAGCCCCCAAATGCCCCGAAGACGCCGCCGTCGAAATCTTCGGAAGCGCTCACGCCGCCGATGCTGAAATCGCCGTCAAGGAAGCCGGCGCCGCCATCGATGCCGAAGTAAGGCCCCGACCAGGTGAAAACAGGTGCCATCGCAACGGGTGCGGATGGAACGTCTTCCACCAGATCGGCGGCGAAAGACGTGCCGGCAGCAAGGGCGAAAAGGAGAGTGGCGATAGTCGTCTTCATGTGTGTACCCCGGAATATGCTCAGTTTTGACAAACCAACAGGTAGCAGCCCTGCACCAAAAGGCTGTAGCGGCAAAGACACACCAGCAGAACTGTACGCTAGCGTACGGACCCGCATTGCGTGTTGAACCGCGAGACGCCCTGTCTGCCAAGGCTTTGAGCAAGAAGAATTTTTCCTGACGGCAAGTCGGCACTCCACTGCGCAGAGACGCAGCGGCCGGATTTCCATTTTGCAGCTTGTACGCGAGGCGGATGCCGGGTCGGCGGATGGGGAGCCTGTCAGGYCCCCATCCCAATCTCACGAAAACTCGTTCGCCCTTGGCCCCGCAAGCGTTACCCGCCAGGTCGATCGTTTCAGGAAATCCTGGGTTGCCAGAAAAGTATAGGGCGTGGCTCTCCAGGGTTTTACCCCGTTGTCGAGATTGTCGAGCACATAGTCGCCGTCGTCCATGCGGGCGATCAGCACGACATGGTTTTCGTCATGCGGGCCGATCACCACCGAAAGGGCCAGGCGGTTTGCCGGAAAGCCGGCGTCGATCAGGTCCTTCATCTTCTGAAGAGCGTAATCCTCGCAGTCGCCCCGGCCGCTTGAAGGCAGGGTCCAGACATCGTCGTTTCCGGAGGCGGAGCGGTCCTCCGTCGAGCGGACGCGGAGGTTCACGGCGCGCGTGACCTTGCGCAGAAGCGGCATGCCCGCCTCATCCGCTGCCGGTCGCGCCGAAGTCGCACGGCAAAGCCAGCGGTAGCTCGCACAGGCCGACGCGAATCCCACCGGCGCGCCGATGCTCCTGCCGACGGGCAGGACCTGTCCGGCAAATGCCTGAAATTGCGTGGGAAAGAACACAAGGGAAACAAGACAAACCAGCCATCGCATGAATCACCCCTCTATTGTTCGCGGAGAAGGTAACATAGTTTATACTAAAACTTTAATAAAAATTATTACTTACGTAATTAACTATAGATTAAGAACCTGTGCCATTATCCACAGTTTATTCTTGGAATTAACAGTTTGCTAATATAGGAATTCTCCTCGTTAACGGTCTGTTAACTTTGGGAGAAAATAGATGATCCGCAAAGCAGCGAAGTATAGCGTCGCCGTTGCTTACCTTCTGGCAAGCAGCAGCCTCACAATGGCCGCGCCGGCAGTTGTCAACTGCGCCACGGCAGCGCCGGGTTCGATTGAGGCAAGACTGTGCCTGCCGACGAAATCCATCCGCACCGACGATGACAGCCGCACTGTCAATGATGACAGCAGCGGCAACCGCTCCGGCAACCGCAACGGCTCCGGCTCCGGCAAACAGGCGTCGAACCAGAATTCTTCCGGCGATCAGGGCAATGGCGGCGATGACGGCGACGGCAACACCGGCGGCTCCGGCCCTGGCGACGGCGACGGCGATCATGGCGGCCATCCTGGCGGCAAGGACCACGGTCACCACGGCGGCAAGGACCATGATCATCACGGCGGCAAGGACCGCGATCATCATGGTGGCAAGGATCGTGACCATCATGGTGGCAAGGACCGCGATCATCATGGTGGCAAGGATCGCGACCATCACGATGGCAAGGACCGTGACCACGATGGCAAGGACCGTGACCACGATGGTGGCAAGGACCGCGACCATCAGGGTGGCAAGGACCGTGACCACGATGGTGGCAAGGATCGCGACCATCAGGGTGGCAAGGACCGTGACCACGAGGGTGGCAAGGATCGCAACGATAAGGGCGGCAACGACCGCAATGATAAGGGCGGCAACGACCGCAATGATAAGGGCGGCAACGACCGCAACGACAAGGGCGGAAACGATCGCAACGACAAGGGCGGAAACGATCGCAACGACAAGGGCGGAAACGACCGCAACGACAAGAGCGGAAACGACCGCAACGACAAGGGCGGCAACGATCGCAACGACAAGGGCGGCAACGACCGCAATGATAAGGGCGGCAACGACCGCAACGATAAGGGCGGAAACGACCGCAACGACAAGGGCGGCAACGACCGTAACGACAAGGGCGGAAACGACCGCAACGATAAGGGCGGTAGCGACCGCAACGATAAGGGCGGAAACGACCGCAACGACAAGGGTGGCAACGACCGCAACGATAAGGGCGGCTCTGACAAGAGCGGCAATAGCGGTAATAGCGGCTCCGACAAGGGCGGCAGCAGCGGCAATAGCGGTGGCCGTTCCGACAATAGCGGTGGCAGCAGCAGCAGTGGCGGCGGCTCCGGCAACAACGGTGGCAGCAGCGGCAATAGTGGTGGCGGCTCCGGCAATAACGGTGGCAGCAGCGGCAACAGTGGTGGCGGTTCCGGCAACAGCGGCGGTAACAGCGGTGGCAGCAGCGGCGGCTCCGACAACGGCGGCGGCAATAGCGGCGGCTCGGACAACGGCGGTGGCAACAGCGGCTCCGACAAGGGCGGGTCTGACAAGGGCGGGTCTGACAAGGGCGGCTCGGACAAGGGCGGCTCGGACAAGGGCGGCTCGGACAAGGGCGGCTCGGACAGGGGCGGCTCAGACAAGGGTGGCTCAGACAAGGGTGGCTCTGATAACGGCGGCTCCGACAAGGGCGGACACAAGCCCGGCTGATCCGGCATCCTGAACCGGAGGAAGGGCTTCAGAAGTGAAGCCCTTCTTCAATGGCGGTATCGGAAATGCGGCCCGGTGACGGTGACTTCTTGCCATCATCCAAAGGACGCATTCCCTTTCCTTCCTCATTCCTGTGCCCGCGTGCTGGCGCGAAGGAAGTCACGGGAATCCAGGCATCGCGCCTCGGCGCGGTGATGGCTCAAATGTATTGCGTCGGAGTCATCTGCGCCCGAGGGGAGCGGGCGCGCTGGGTCTGCGTGAGATAACCCGGGCTGGGCCGGGAACACGGAGACGAGGGAGGAAAGGGAGGCATACCAGAATCGGTTCGAGCCGACATACGTAACCGAAACGGGGCTTCAGCGATGAAGCCCTTTTTCATGCCGTGTGGGCAGCGCCACCATGGCCGCTTTCGGCCCAGGCCGGGCACATGGCCGCCGCAAAATCAGGCCTGGACGTGCTGACTTGTGCGAGAGGTTCGCAAGGCGGATTTCCCTTGAAAATCGTGATCCCGGTTTCGTCGTGGAACGTGAGAATCGTGCAAGGCTAGCGTTCCGCGATCAGATCGCGGCCGATAGGTTTGGGGCGTTCGCTGCGCAGGACGATCGCCGTCGTAACGGGGCCGTAGCGGGCAATCGAATCGACGATGCCTTCAAGGTCGGCCGGCGAGGGCACGATGACTTTAAGGTGGAAACAGTCCTCGCCCGTAAGCCGCAACACCTCGATGATCTCCGGCATTTCGGAAAACTGCTTCAAACACGGTTTGATATGTTCGTGCGTCGTGCGCAGGCGGATCACCGCCATCATTCCGAACCCGAGGGAGGCAGGGTCGACGACCGCCCTGTAGCCTGTGACGATGCCGCGTTCCTCAAGCCGCTTGAGCCGTTCCGAGGCTGCGGGCTGGGAGAGGCCGACCTTTCTGCCCAGCTCCGAAACGCTGATACGTCCGTCATCCTGAAGAATTTCGATCATGGCGATATCTGTCGGATCAAGTGCGGTACGATTATCAGTAACCTTCGCCATCTGCCTTGAATCCATCGGTTTGTGCTTCTCTTTTCCGATGAATGCCAATTCTGTTTGCGCCTGTAAACGGCCAGAATGAGCCGAACGCAACGAAGAGGTTAAGCGGTGAGCGAATTCATTCATCTGCCTGGCATTGGCAATTCCGGAAATACCCATTGGCAAAGCCGCTGGGAGGAGGCCGACACGTCCATCCGTCGCTTCTCGCCGGCAAGCTGGGATGCGCCTGATCTTCCCGATTGGATCGCGGCGCTGGAACGGGTCGTGCGGTCTGCCGCAACCCCGCCCGTTCTGGTCGCCCACAGTCTCGCATGCCTGCTTGTCGCGCATTGGCAAAAGGTATCGGACGCGCCAGCCAGGGGTGCATTTCTGGTGGCCGTGCCCGATCCTTCCTCGGCGGCATTCCCCGCACAGGCGGCGGGCTTTGCAGCCGTGCCGCAGGAGCGGTTTCGTTTTCCATCCCTGATCGTGGCAAGCACCGACGATCCCTACGGCTCGCTCCCTTATGCCGAGATGCGGGCGGCTCAATGGGGAAGCGACCTCGAAATCATCGGCGCCTTCGGCCATATCAACGGGCAGAGCGGCCTGGAGGACTGGCCCGAGGGGCGGGGATTGCTGAGAGTGTTCGCAGGCTGACACAGACCTCCCGTCTTTGGCAGCGTCCGAAAGCGGGGATTTTCGCCGCGACATTCTCTACTCTTCCAGGGAGYGATGGACAGGCGGCTCGATATTCTGACGACGGGCGCCTTCAATCCCGGTCACCATTTCTGAGGAATTGCCACTCGATCCCGGTAATCCGCGTCGGCTTGACGAGGTGCATGCGAGCCTGCAACAGCCGCAGCGTCGGAACGAGCTTTCGAGGGTCCGCAATCCCAGCGGGGACGGGCCTGCCCATCTCTCTGTAATGCGACTCCATTTCTTCCCTGAAGTCTCTGATATCGAAGCTGTCCACGCCTGCGTTGAACCAGTCAAACAGGATGACATCGCATACAATATCGAGGCTGTTCGGGTCGTCGGCATAGGGCAAGGGCGGCATTGGCGGACCTTTTAAGATGGAGTTCATCCTTAAGTCCCCCCTGAGGCAGTGTTCCCCAACGCAGTTTCGTCAGATGGCCGGCGAAACTGTGGGGCTCGCCACCCAGCACAAAGACGAGCCCCAGCCCCGGTGTTTTTGTCATCTAAGCCCTCCACCGCGACATCACGAGTAGACCCCCGCGCCTGAAGCGCAGCAATTCGACCAGTGGGATTAGCTCGGCAGTTGGCGGCAGGGAATCCAGCTTCTGCGGGATTTTTTACGCCTGGAGCCGGGAATATACCTGTGGATAAAATCGGACCGGTTCATTGTGATTAGCCTGATGCGAGCACCGGTCTAATCCTTGGGCACCGATGCCGCCCGTCTACCCATAGGGATCATAATCCACCGCTGCCGTCACCCTTGTCGTCGTGCGGTTGAAAATCGCTGAAAAGCTCCTCGCGAATGACCGCAAATGTCTCGAAGCGGCCGTAAATGCTTGGGGCCGCGCATTTGCTGCTTCTCCCGCGGACTTCTAAAACTGGTTGCATTATTCGAGGCGAAGACGATAGGAATTATTCTGCTGTTTCTGGAAACTTCGATGACTTTTCGCTCCGCCATCCTGCCTGTTTGTTATTTTGTCACCGCACTCCTTCTTCTTCCGCTGGTTGTGATCACGCCAACGGCAGCGAACCAGCCGGTTGCCGAAGAGCGACCGATGAATTTCGCTCTCGTCCGGAACGGCAATTGCAGCGAAACCTGCATAGAGTGGATATCTGCCGAAGGCTGGATAACGCCCGACGCGCCCAGGCGATTGAAGAAGCTGCTGAGGAGCCTCAAGGGCCAAAAGCTTCCCGTCGTCTTTCAGTCTTTTGGCGGAGACGTAAACGCCGCGATCTCGATTGGGCGCATGATCCGGGCAGCCGGTCTCGAAACGGCCGTGGGCAGGACACGGTTGAACGACTGCCCGATATTGGATCCGCGCTGCGTGGAAAAGCTTGTCCTTGGCGGGTGGTCGCAGGGCGAAGTTCGTGCTGGAGGGTCGTACTGTTTTTCGACGTGCCCGCTGGCTCTGGCGGGAGGCACCGTCCGCGCTACGGCCGTGGGTGCCTCCATTGGCCTCAATCAGATAGCGAACGGAAGAAGGAAACTCAGCCGTGCGGAGGCGGCAAGGCGGAACCTCGATGAGATATCGACGGTGCCCGATCCGGCGCTGAAGAGGATGCTCTCCGCCTATCTGCACGAGATGGGTGTCAGCAGTCAGGACGTTTTTGCCATGATGGGATTGGCCACGCCTGCCGGGCTCTACCACGTGCAGGACGCCGAAGCGCTCAAAACAGCCATCGTTACCAAAGTCTACTCGGTCTCCGATGAGCCGGGGGCGGTCAGAGGCAAAAACGTTGCCAAGGCATCGATGCAGGCAGGCGGGGAACCCGACGACGCGTTTGACATGAAGAAGCCGGACAACATGTGCCACATTGTCAACCAAGCCTATGTCCGGACCAGAAAGACCGACATCTACAGCGAGACAATCAGCTATGTAGAGCCAACCGGTCTCGTTCCGTTCCTGGAAGGGCGAAGGACTGCCTCGGGAGTCTTTTCGCGAAAAGGAAGCGATTTGAAATGGACTGGGGATACCGCTCCAGAGGCCGTGGAAGACTATCCCAGATACACGTCCTGCATCTATGTCGACAACAGCGAGGGGCCGCACTTTCGCGCATATTGGCACAACCGTGATTCGAACGGCATGGCCAGTGCCGAAGTGTGGCTCACTCCCGACGCCCAGAGGCTAAGCAAGGTCATTCGACGCTTTGCCAGCGATCATCCTAAGCTTCCATCCAAGACGTTATCAGCAACCATGGACTACGACGCCACTCGTGTGGTCGCTCCTCCCGCCGAGGACATCCAGCAGTAGGAGGGTCCGAGAGAACGCGTGCAAAAGGCCGATAAGCGAGTGGATGACCATCATCGTTGCGTTGTGAAGGCGGCTATCGGCCCAAACCGGTGATTGGCCGTCGCAAAAATCTGCCGCGAAACTCCAACTTTTGCGACAAAGTTTTGTGGCGAGAATCCTCGAACGTTTTCAGGAAAGACCGGAGTGTCGCAAAAGTCAGGATTTCCGCGACAGGTCACGACCTCTGCAATGCGGGAAGGATCATGCCCGCCGTCATGATGGTGATGGCCAGAAGCTGGGCCGGGGCGGGAATCTCCCCCAGCACGATCATGCCGGTCAGGGCTGTGGCGACCGGCACGCAGGGCATGAACAGCGATGCAATCTGTGGTCCCAACTGCCTGACAGCGTAGGTATAGAGAAACATCGCCGCCGCGCCGGCGAGGAAGCCCTGTATCACAATCTGCGCGCCGATTTCCGCTGCTGATGCCGCGTTCAGGCCGCTCGTTGCAAAGATATGCAGGAATGGGAGCAGCAGGCAGGACAGCAGCACGATTGCCGCCGTGGCTGTAACGGGATCGACAGCCCATCGCCGCACAAGGACGGCATAGGCAGAGAACATGATGCCCGATCCGCTGAACAACAGATCACCGAACAGGGTGTTGCCAATTTCGATCCCCGAATGAAGGACGAAGATCAGCAACCCCACGATAATCGCAGCGATCCCCACCAGTCGCGCATTTGAAACCCTATCTTTGAAAACGATCCGGGACAGCACAAACGAGAAGAAGACGATCGAGGCCGGGCAAAGGGCGGCAGCGTGGGCGGCGGGTGCGTAGCTCAGGCCCCAATTGATGATGAGCGGATAGGGCAGCCCCACAAGGAGGGTCAGGATTGAAGCCCGCCGCCAGCCGAGAGCTTTCAACTTCGCAAGGCCGGTTCTCCAGATGATCGGGAGGAAGATCACGCCGGCACCCACAAAACGCAGGCTGGCTATGTCCGAGGCTGTCAGATGCTCCCTCAAGCTGAACCGCGCAGCGACGAATTGTATGGCGGTGATGATGACCATCATCAATCCCGCGATGATGGCAAGCTTTGTGTTACGGCTCTCCGGCTCGGCCGCTGGTCGCATTTGATCCTCCATCGGAACGTTGATTCGGGCGTGTGGAGGATTGCTTTCATTCGACCCCATGCCTTGCGAAAGCACAGGTTATTGTGGAATCTGGCGCTATGAAATATGCTCAATTGCGGACGTTTGAGTGAATATCACACAAATTATGGGCCAAAAGCGTGAATGATGAAATGATCGATCTTGATAGCGTAGATCGAAGTCTCCTTCGCCTGCTTCAGGAGGATGGCCGCCGGACCACCCTTGATCTGGCACGGCGGGTAGGACTATCCCCGACCGGCACCAGCCAGCGTGTCAAACGTCTTTTCCGGGAAGGCTTCATCACGGCGGTCAGAGCTGTTCTCGACCCGCAAAAGATCGGTCGCGGAACGCTGGTCTTCATTCAGGTTCGGCTCGATCAGACAGCCCCTCACGTCTTCGACCGCTTTGCCGAGGCGGTGGCGAAAGCCCCGGAGGTTCTGGAATGCCATATGGTCGTCGGCGGCTTCGATTATCTGGTGAAGGCGAGGATAGCCGACATGTCTCTGTTTCAGGACTTCCTGCAACGGGTGATCCTCCCGCTACCCGGCGTTAGAGAGACACATACCTATGCTTCCGTTGCTGATGTGAAGCCAGATACCATGTTGCCTGTTTGACCCGTTATTGTCGCCCAAATCCCGATTAGGCGACACTTGTTTTCCTGACTTTTGCAAGGTCGCAGATCAGACGGTTTTGCGATGCCGGCAATGCCTGCTGTTGGCGCCAAGCGGCCATGATATCGTGTCGCACCTGCGGCCGAATCCCGCAAATCCGCTACGCGCCTACCCATAGACATCATACTCCACCGCCGCCTTCACCCCATCACCCGCTCGGTGACGCGCCTTCTTCACCACCGGCTGCGTGAAGGTCAGCGCCAGCGCATCGCCCTCGTTGGGCGAGGGCAGGCCGCGCTCCTTCATGTCGTCCTTGCTTTCGAGCTGGATCTTGCCATCCAGCCGCGCCACGGTCTCGGGCCCGACCAGATCCTGGTAGAGCAGTTCATTGGCGGGATCGATCGCGCCGCCGGCCTTCAGCCAGCGTTTCATCTGGCCCCAGATATAGGCGCGCATATTGTAGTAGCCGGCGTCCAGAACCTTGGTGGAGCCGAACCAGACGAGCTGCCACGAACGGCCCATGACTGTGCCGGCGCTGACGATGCCGGTTCCGTAGCCGGCGTCGATGAAGACCGCGTCGGCCTGATATTCATCCTCCAGCCGGGCGATGAGGTTTGCGACCTCGATATCGTTGTCGTTGCGGGCAATGGTCGCCAGCCGCTTCGAATAGAGTCCCTGGCGCAGCATGATCACCGTCGGGTCGTCGCCGGTCCAGGCGGGATCGACGCCCAATATGACCGGCGCGAAGGCATATTGCTCCGAGCGCAGATGCACGGCGCGCGCCCGGTCGGCATCGTCTGACGAGATGAACTGCATGGCGGACTGGCTCGGAAACTGGCCGCGCACGCGCACCTTGACGATATCGCTATCCTCGCCGTGATCGTCCACGAGACGTTGAAGGAACTGCTTGTTGGTGCCGGGCACCGAGCGGCTGTCGATCTGCCGTCCTACCCAGCGGTGGCGGAAGCGGCGGAAACATTCGCGGAAGCGGCCACTGTTTCTCGTCGGGTTACCGAAGACGATCCAGATGATGACGGTATCCTCGTCCGTCAGCGCGCCCTCGGCCACTTCCCACACCTTGTCATGGATCTTCGAGGCTTCGTCGAAGAGCAGCAGGATGATCCTGCCCTTGTTGTGCAGGCCGGCGAAGGCTTCGGTATTGTGTTCGCTCCAGGAGATGAAATCCTGCCGCCAGCTTTCGTTGCGCTCGGGATCGCGTGACTTGATGGACATCGCCTGCACATCGAACCAGTGCGCGGTGATCGACAGGCGAAACCATTTGCCGATCTCCGGTGCGGTCTTGGTGCGCAGCTGGCCCTCGGTATTGGCTGTCGTGACCACCTTGCAATCGGCAAAACAGGACATCGCCCAGTTGGACAGCATGCCCATCTCGGCCGATTTGCCGATGCCGTGGCCGGAGGCGACAGATATCTGCAGCGGCTGGTAGCGCGTGGCGGGGTCGGCCAGATGAGCGCCGATCAGTTCGTTGATCTCGTCCTGCCAGGGGCGGGGGCCGTCGTAGCCTGCGAGCTCACCCATCCCCCAGTCCCAGGCAAGCCGGCTCCAGCGCTTCGGGCTGAAACCGCAGGAAGCGGCAAGCTCGATGATATCGTCGTTGGGATCGCGGCTTTCGCCTGAAGCGGGCAGGGCCATGGTCACCTACTCAGCCTCCCCGTCATTCCGCTCGTCATTCCGCTTCTGGGCCCGCTCCAGTCGTTCGGCCAGCGCGCTCAGGCCCTTGTGCTCGACGATCTCCTTGAAGGCATTGATGCGGATATGCTTGCCGATCAGTTCCAGCCGGCGCAGCCGCTCGGCGAATTTCACCTTCTTCACATGGCCGATCTCCCGGCGCTCCTTGCCCGTGCCCTCGTAGAGCGCGGAAATCTCCAGATCCGTCACCAGCCCCTGGCGCCAGATGGCAGGCCATTCCCTGATCGGCAGGAGGTCGCCATTCTCGTCATAGAGATCGCCGAGATCGGCCTCGGCCTCGGCGGCGAGCCGCGTCAGCAGCCAGTCCGCATCGACCTTCGTGCGCCCGGAGCGCTCCGCCTTGCCGGCCTCGATGGCGGCGGCGATGGCCGGCTCCTGCAAAAGCGCGCGCGCCGTCGCTTTCGCCCTGCGCGTGGAATAGCCGGCGCGGATTGCCGCCTGCTCTCCATCGAGATCGACAGGATATTCTTCCACAAAGCGCTGCTGCCGCGCCGTCAGTTCCATCATGCCATCATACCCCGGTTTGCCGGAGAGATAGCCGGGCAATGGTTGTCGAGGCGAAAGCGCACACCGGGACAGCCCGGCGGGAACTTTTTCGGATGAGCGGCGTTGTGCGCTCCAGCCAGACCTCGTTCCCTGCGTTTCTGGAAGGATGAGCCCGTGAGCATGTCGTGTCCGGACGATGCTCGCCCCGGCGTGGATCTGGATCGCGGCCACAGGGACCAACCACCGCTTTTAACCGAAAGAAAAGCTCTTCGTTGCAGAGAAAATCGATTTGATAATATCGCAACAGAGACGAGAGGGAGCTTTACGATGCTTGAAAAACTCAGAAGATCTCTTGGTATGTCCGCCAAAGACCGCCGTGAGAGAGAGATAAACTGGATCGGCTATGCCGAAAAGCCATCCAGGCTCGTTATCGAATTTACCGATGGCACCACGCGCACCCATCTCAATGTCCTGCCGGGCCATATCGTCGGCCTGCGGGTGGCGGCCGACAAGCTTGACTATTACGAATCCCAGATTGCGCCCGACAATCTGGCGCTCGAAATCGCAGGCGCAAGGACCATTGCAAATACGAGCACGAAAGCGAGCATCCATATCAGGCCAAATGTGAGCGCGGGGTTCATGAGCCTGGGGGCCACTAGTCTGGCGGCTACGAGTATGGGAGCCCCGAGCATGGGGGCTCCGAGTATGGGAGCCCCGAGTATGGGAGCCCCGAGTATGGGAGCAATGGGTATTGGGCGCACGAGTAAGAGGGCTGTGAGCATGGGAAYGAGAGCGGCGGCAGTTTCCGAAAAGCGCAGGGCGCAGTCCTGAGATCTCACCTGAGGTCCCTGCGTCCGCTTCAGAGTAGCGACCATGGAAGTCTCATCACGACTGATCAAGGAGATCACCTATGATCCGGCGACGCAAATCCTGGAGGTCGAACTCCGCCTGAAAGGCCGCCGCCGCTTTTTCAACGTGCCTTCCTCCGTCTTCAATAACCTGATCACCGCAGCGTCGCCCGGCTGGTATTACACGCAGCACATCCGCGATGCTTTCCCCCGCGCCGACGACAAATCCCGCAAGCGCTTTTCCTTTCCCTGGCTCAGCATCCGCCGCCATCACTGATCGCAGGCGGAATTCCGATCGCCGCGCCTTCAGCCCCGCACCATGAGTGTGCAATGCTGCCGGCATGGCTGCAACAATGGGCTAAGTCTTTGAAAATGAATAAGTGACGCATGAAGGCCAAAAAACTTTTATATTTTTTTCGTCATCCCGAGCTGTTTGCTGAATTGGATTTCTTTACGCGTATTTTCAGGGGTAAGTGGATCACTTATTCAGAATCAATGACTTAGCCGGAATTTCGGGCTTTTTTGCCGCATTTTGCCGATTTGTTATTCATTTTCAGTTGGTTAGTGGGGGTGGAAGAGGGGGAATTCGAGGTGATGTCGCAGCTTTTTGGGTTATGGACTGCGCCGAGCCTGCCCTCCGGCTAACCCAAACACGGATCAACTATATTTTGGAAATTGCTAATTCAATGAAAGATAGCAGTGAGCTTAAGTGGAAACTCAGCTTGCGGGCCGATAACTACTTTATTTCCTGGCGTCTTTCTTTTTTCCGAATTACCCGTTGCGGTCTGCACTCTTCCCCCGTTACTTCAAATATGCTACTATAAAGTGAGTTAGGGAGGGTAACATGCGTATCTTCGTTCTGCTCATCGCCATTGGCCTCAGCGTATCGACCGTCGCACTCGTTCCGCCTGCTGCGGTGGCGGGGCCATGCGACCCGAATGTCGCTAACTGCTAGCCAGAAAAATCCGGATCCACCGGCACTGACTGGTCCCGCTTGAGAACCTGCGAACGCCACTATCTCTGGAGAGGCGGATGGATAATCCCTGGCCGGCGGATATCCCGTGGTCGCTCTGGAACTACCAGGGCCTGACCCTTACCGACATGCCGCAACTGCCCATGATGGGCGTCCGGTTCGAGCCCGCTTTCCTTTACGCTTTCGCTTTCGGCTGCTTTTTCGTCGCCTTCTTTTCCTGGCCGCGGTTCAAGGCGAGGGGGCGGAATATCACTGCCACCTCGGAAGCGCTGCGCGATTTCGACCCGACGGATCTCGGCGGCCAGAATTCACTCCACAGGGCCTATTTCATCTATGCCGGTGCGATGCTCATCATCTATGTGTCGCTTACCTTCTTCGGCAAACTGATCTTCCAGGCAACGCAGATGATCCCCGTTGCCGGCATTTCCGTCGATATTGCCGAACTGAAATTCGACAGTCCGCAATGGCCGCTGACCCTTGCTTTCGCCTTCGCGGGCCTGGCGGATCTGCTGCCACCAGTGCGGATCGCCGAGGAGTGGCTGCGCAATCGCGCCTACCGGGCAGCCGGCATCCCCGTGCGCATCGAACAGACCACGCGCAGCCTCATCGCCACGCTGGAGGAGCCGTCGGCGCGCAACGGCGAGCGCCGGGAGCATTTGCGCAACAGGTGCAGGGGCGCGCTTGCCGAAATGCTGGAGCGCTTTCGCAGGAACTGGGGGGACCAGATCAATGGCTATCCACGCGTCATGCGGCTGCTCGGAAAGCGGACGTCGCGAACCCGCGAGCTGCTCTCGCTGCTGTCACAACTGGAGCTGCTGATCGTCTGGGCAAAGACTACGCGCGGCAGCTGGCCGGGTGCCGAGGTTTCAGCCCGCGTACGGGAGACCGAGGCCAAATTCGTCGATAAGGCCGATGCTCTGCTGAACAGCTTTCAGCGACGGCTACAGGAAACCGGCGATCCCAATGCCACCGATCCGGCCAATGCCGATCCGCATGCAAGTGAAGCCCAGCCGGCCAATGCCGCTCTGCATGCGAGCGAAGCCCGGTTCGACGATTATATCTCGCAGGTCATGAAGGAAGCGACGTCGGCTCGTTTCGAACTGGTGACGCTGCTGGCGATCTTCCTCGAACGCGATCCGGATTTTCGCGGGCCGGCCAGGGCGCCGAAGCCCGGCCAGGCCCACGCGATCGACGCGCTTGCCGATCTGMTCCTGGAAACCGACCGGCCGGATGCCGTCGGCAGCGGGCCGGAGGCGGGGCTGCTGTTGTCGCTCATCCCGGTCTTTATCCTGTTTGCCGCCAGCGCCTGGCGGGGCACGCAGGAACTCGTCGGTCTATATGTGGAGACGACGAACCTCGGCGGCGTGCTGCTGACGGCACTGCTCGAAACCTTGAAGATCGCCTCGCTGACCTGGCTGCCGCTTCTGGCGGCCTTTTCGCTGCGTCAATACCGGTGGGACACGAAGGACTGGGTCGGCGCCCAGCGGGGTTGGGACCATAGAAGTTCCTCGCGCCTGTCGCAGATGATGGGCTGTCTTGCGCTTGCGCTCGCCGCCTCGGTCATCGGGCTGATCGGCGTTGCGATGCTGCGGGCCTTTTCCATCGCTCCGAATGCCAATTATTTCAACGCGCTGCTCGTCGATGGATCGGCTCCCTTCATGCTCTACTATCCGACCCTTGCCATCACCCTTCTCCCCATGGTGCCGATATGCCTGGCGGCGGCCGATGCGCGGGCGCATGGAAGGCCGGTCCTTGGCCATGCGGTGCTCTGCGCCGCTTCGGTGCTGGTGCTTTCCATCGCCCATAGCTGGTTCTGGGATCCCAACTGGCCGGAGGCATGTTTCAGGGCGGAGACGATTGCGACCGCAGAATGCAGCCGGCGGTCGGATACGCTGAGCCGGCTTATCCTGACGGTCCTGACGTTCCTTGCAGGCTGGAACCTCGGCCAGCCCGGCTTCAGCCGAACGCGGCGGCGGATCGACCGAAAGCAGGCGGAGCTTGCCTGCGCTGTCATCATGGCCGCCACCTTCGTGCTGAGCACGCCCGTTTTCGCTCGCGACGTGCGCGTCGGCTTCCGCGACAATATCGAGCCGTTCTCCTATCTGGTCGATGATGGGCACGGAAAGGCGCATCATATCGGCTATCTGGCGGACCTCTGCCACGAGATATTTTCGGTTGGCGAATATACGATCGAGGAAGTGTCGGTTACGACGGCCGAACGCTTCAAGCTGGTCAACGGGGAGACGGTCGGCAAAAAGAAGCCCGTCGAGGTTCTCTGCGATACGGTGACGATGCGCTTTGCCGGGGCGTCACTCAGCGCCAATGGCGATTCAGGCAGCGATGCCGATGGCTGGTCCAAACGCGACAGGAACAGCATCTACTCGCCGATCGTCTTTGCCTCCGGCGTCTCCTATCTCGTCCGGTACACGCGAGGTGCGCCGCTGTATTACGGCGACGCCGCGATCGGTTATGTTTCGGCAACGACGGCCGCAGACGTTGCCTTCAAGAGCTGCCAGGTCGACTTCTTCAGGGCGCTGGCGCCGACCCAGAGAAAGGCGATGTACGAGCGGTGCCATTTCCTCGATGCGGCGGCGGCGGCCAGGAGCAGGATCGAGATGCTGCTGCCCGACAATCCCGGCCCGCCTGCTTCTGCCCCGGCATCGCCTGAAAAGGCGCTGCCAAGCGATATCAGCGCATCGCCTGAAAAGGTGCTGCCAAGTGATATCAGCGTATCGCCTGAAAAGGCGCTGCCGGATGATATCAGGCCATCGCTTGAAAAGGCGCTGGAAAGCGCGCAGAATCTCGCGAACCTTCCGATTCAGCCTGATACGACATCCTTTCTGCCGCTGCCGTCCCAGAAGATGGCGGACAATCTCATCGCCACGCTGAAGGAGATTTGTCCGCCTGGCCCGAAGAAGGCGGGCGACCAGGCCGAGCCACCGGTCGTCGTGTGCGACGAGGCGCTGAAGGCCGATCGGCTCAAGCTGGTATCCGCCGCCATCACCGATCCGTTTTGCCTGTCAGCCCATCCTTCTGAGAGGCCACTAAAGAGATCCTGGCGTGAATATCATTTCTGCCCGATGAAGGATTACAGGGAACTCATCCAGTGGTTCTGCAGCCCGAATCCCCGCCTGAGGCAGATCTTCATGGGCGATCGGGAGTTGATCCTCGGCAAGCTCGACAGCTGGAACGCCCGCAATACGCCCTGCGCGGTGGAACAGTTGGTTGGCGCCGAATATCTGACCTACGAACCCTATGCGCTTCTCGTCAGTCGGGACGATCCCGAGCTGGTGCAATTCGTGCAGACGCGCATCTACCAGATCTTTTCCCACCGCTCGACGGCAACGGCGCGCTTCGCCTCCTATTTCCCCAAGCGCAAGATGTCTCCGGCGCTCGCCTATCTCCACCTTCTTAACGCTGTCGATCCGGAGGAGAGCTATCTTGTTCCCTGCAGCCTGCCTGACAAGGAGCAGAGCGGCGGACCCGGCCCATCCTTGGCGGCGCTTGGTGCTGCTGACGACATCCGGCCCTGCGCACATGATGCGGAGGCCGGACAGAAGTCCGGTCTTACCGCGGCGGTAGCCTCGCTGCTGCGCGCCTTGGGAATCGTGGAGTGAATGAGCATTGCCGTGGCCGCAGCCGGCTCAAGGCTGCGTCGAAACCCCGATTGGGCGAGAGCCGCCCGCTCAACGTCTCAGCTGCCTCTACCCGCCCGGCCGATCGTGCCGATGCCGGCGAGGATCAGGTCTATGCCGGCGAGGAATTGCTCGCGGTCGTCATGGTCGCGCAGCTTCGTCGCCAGGTGATGGATGAAGGGATATCGTGCCGGGTCGAGCTCGGTCCAGCTTGCGGCAATAGTGTCGAGGGCGGCGGTCCTGTCCGTGCCTTGCGGCAGCAGGCGGGCATTGGCGGCATTCTGTCCGGCAACGCCGAGGATGTAATTGACCAGCGCCGAGCCGGCATTGAACAGTGCATCTTCGGCAACGCCAAGCGCCTGCAGCCTGCCGCCGATCGCTTCGAAGATCTCCAGCATCGCCGCCTGCCACGGCTCGCGAAAAAGATGGGTGCCGACCCAGGGGTGGGCGTCGATGGCGTCAAACAGACCGAGGGCAAAGGTGCGGATCGCCTGGCCCGGCTCGGCATCTACAGCGACATCGGTCAGGACGCGGCCGATAATGGCGTCGGTGGCGGCGGTCAGCAATTCGCTCTTGTCGGCGACATGCCAGTAGATCGCTCCGCTGCCTGTCGACAGACGCGCCGCAAGCGCGCGGAAAGTCAGGGCGTTTTCGCCCTCGGCATCGAGGATCATGATGGCCGCTTCGACGATGCGCTCCTTGGAGAGCGCGTCGGTGCGCCGTTCGCCGCGCGGGGTCCGTGTCTGCTGAGTCTTTATTTTCATGGGCCGCATCTTGACATGAATGGAACGACGTTCCAACTACTAGCTATGGAACGTTGTTCCAATCACCTTCGGAAAGGAAGACAATGACTGCAACAGTCACGATCGTCGGGGCCGGCCTCGGCGGCCTTACGCTTGCCCGCGTCCTCGCCGTCAACGGTATAAAGGCGACGATCTACGAGGCGGAGCCTTCGGCCGAGGCCCGCACACAGGGCGGCCAGCTCGATATTCACGTCCATAACGGCCAGCGGGCGCTGGAGGCTGCCGGCCTCACCGAAGCGTTCCGCGCCATCATCCATCACGGCGCAGAGGCCGCACGCGCGCTTGACCAGCATGGCGCGGTGCTGCTGGAGAAGGCCGATGACGGCACGCTGTCGCGGCCGGAAGTGCTGCGCGGCGATCTGCGCCGCATCCTCATCAGCTCCCTGCCTGATGGCACGATCCGGTGGGGCAAGAAACTCACCGGCGTTGAAGCGCTCGGCGCCGGCCGGCACGAACTGCGCTTTGCCGACGGCACCGGCGTCATCAGCGATCTGCTCGTCGGGGCCGATGGCGCGTGGTCGAAGGTGCGGCCGCTGCTTTCGGATGCAACGCCCGCCTATGTCGGCACGGCCTTTGTCGAGGCCTATCTCCACGATGCCGATATCAGCCACACGGCCACGGCGGAAGCTGTCGGCCTCGGCGCGATGTTTGCGCTTTCGCCGGGCAAGGGCATCGTCGCCCATCGCGAAGCGGGCGGCGTCCTGCACGCCTATATCCAGATGAACCGCTCGCCCGAATGGATCGCCGGCATCGACTTTTCTGATACCGCCGCGGCAAAGGCGCGGATCGCCGGGGAATTCGCCGGCTGGGCGCCGGCGCTTACCGCGCTGATCACCGAAAGCGATACGGCGCTCGCCCCGCGCCTGATCCATGCGCTGCCGGATGCGCACCGGTGGCCGCGTCTACCTGGCGTGACGCTCATCGGCGACGCCGCCCACCTGATGGCGCCATCGGGCGAGGGAGCAAACCTTGCCATGTTCGACGGCGCGGAGCTCGCAAAGGCAATCGCCGCGCAGCCCGACAAGATCGAAGCGGCGCTTGCCGCCTATGAAGAGCCGATGTTTGCCCGTAGCGCCACCGAGGCGGAAGGCGCGCGCTTCATCCTGGACCTCTGCGTCGGCGAGCGCGCACCCTATGGGCTGGTCGATTTCCTGGCCGGCAAGCTCGGGCAGGGATGAGGCGCTGAGCCCGCAGCGCCGGCTGCTTTGATGGCGGCAGCAATCGAGCCGAACCAAACGGCATCACTCTTCCCGGCAAAGCGGTGGTTCGGTAGAGTGGCCGAACGCGCGCCAGATCATCTCACCCGGAGGCTCACTATGGCCGAGGTCTTGTTGTTCCACCACGCACAGGGGCTGACCCCGGGCGTGCGTGCCTTCGCCGACGATATCAGGGCTGCCGGTCATATCGTGCACACGCCTGACCTCTTCGACGGACGCACCTTCCAGAGCATCGATCAGGGTCTCGCCTTTATCGGCGAGACAGGATTCGACGCCATGCGGGAGCGCGGCGTCCGCTTCGCCGACGGATTGCCTGCGGGTGTCGTCTATGCCGGGTTCTCGTTCGGTGTGCYGCCGGCGCAGAAGCTGGCGCAGACACGGGCAGGGGCCCGCGGAGCCCTGCTTTTCTACTCCTGCCTGCCGATCAGCGGCGAGTGGGCTTTCGGACCCTGGCCGGAGGGCGTTCCGGTGCAGATTCACGGCATGGACAAGGACCCGGTCTTCGTCGGCGAGGGCGATATCGACGCCGCCCGCGAAATCGTCGAGACGGTCGATGACGCGGAGCTTTTCCTGTATCCCGGCGATCAGCACTATTTCGCCGACAGCTCGCTCCCGTCCTATGATGCGGATGCCACAGCGCTGCTCACGATCAGGGTGCGCGCGTTTCTGGATCGCGTTTGATCCATTCCATGAGATCGGCAGGCATGGACGGGGAAGGCGTGCGTCAGGCCGGGTGACAGGCAGCAATTGACCTGCCAGGGCGAAGATGTAGCCTGTGTCCATGCACGACACGCTGATCGAATATGCCGATCTCATTTCGCTGCTGACGGCCGTCGGCACCTTCGTCGCGATCGTCGCCGGCGTCGTCGAGCTCATCAAGGTGCGCCGCGACCATGTGAAGGAGAAGGAGCAGGAGTTCAACAGCTCCTACCTGACGATCAGCGATGCCTATCACCGGCTGCTCGAACTCTCCGTCGAATATCCCCATCTCGGCATCTTTCCCTGGCAGGAAGAACCCGCCGACCTCTCAGCCGACGACCTCGTCAGGCGCGACATTTTCTACGAGATGATGATCTCGATCTTCGAGCGCGCCTATCTGGAGCGGCACAAGACGCCCGAGATATCGGAGCATTTCTGGCCGGGCTGGGAGACGTTCCTGCGCCGGCAGATCGAGAAGCCGTCATTTCGGAAATATTGGGGGATTTTTGAAGGCGAGGGTGCGTTCGGGGCCTATGACCGGCGGTTCGAGGCGTTTGCGAAGGGGCTGGATGGCGGGCAGCGGGCCGGTGGTCGGGGTGGAGTGTGACAGGGGCGCAATTGGCTGCGCCCCTCCGCTCGGGTCGTCAGCGAGCGCTGTCGATGATTGCGCCGCCATCAGGGGTGAGGCTGTAGCCCGTGATGAACTGCGAATCCCTGCTGGCAAGGAACAGGACCACCGGGGCAATGTCGTCTTCCGGCGAGCCGAAACGCGCAAGCGCATTGGCTGGCGGCGGGACATCCTTTTGCGCAGCGCCCCAGGTGTCTGCGATCGGCAGGACATTGTTCACGGTGATCTTGTCGGCACCCCATTCGCGCGCCGCCGTGCGGGTCAGCGCGCGCACGGCCTCCTTGGCCATGTTGTAGGGACCATAACCGGCCAATCCGACGGTACCGGCCATTGAACCGAAGTTGATGATCCGGCCTTCGCCGCTTTCCTTCAGGTGAGGATAGCAAGCCTGCATGAAGCGCAGATAGGCAATCGGCCCGGTGTCGAAGTTGCGTTGCAGCTGCTCGAGCGAGAGATCGATGATCGAAGACAGGACCGCAGAACCATCGAAGGCATTGTTCACGAGAATGTCGATGCGACCGTAGGCAGCGACAACCTTGTCTACCGCAGCCGTGATCTGGTCGGCCCTACCGACATCGCAGACGACGGCGAGTGCCGTGCCGCCGGCTTCGACGATCTCGGCGACAGCGCGTTCGACGCCTTCGGGCGTGCGTGAAAGAACCGCGACCTTCGCGCCTTCGGCCGCAAGCAGCTTTGCGGTGGCGCGGCCAATGCCGCGGCTTGCGCCGGTGACGATGGCAGTTTTTCCATTGAGTCGACCCATTTCTATCTCCTTGAGTTGGATTGGGTTATCGGGCGTCAGCGCGCTGCCGCCGGCAGGTAGGGGGAGGGTATGTCGCGGGCGTCGTTCTGCGTCATGAAGGAGGTGGCCAGCAGCGCCAGGCCGATCGCCGCCGGCAGAGCGCCGGCGGGTTTCCGGACACCGATATGGGCTAGGCCCGACAGCAGCAGGTGAAATAAGATGCCGGCATAGGCGAGATCGCTGAGCGGCACGCTGATGCGTGAAAGGATCGCGATCGGGCCGAGAACCTTGATGACGATCATGAACGGAACGAGATAGGGAGCCTTGTATCCAAGCTCCGCCAGCACCCCGCGAACCCAGTCGCCCCTGGTGACATAGATGCAGGCCGAAGCGAGGTAGAGCACGGATAGAAGGGCCGTGCTGATCCAGTACAGGTAAAATTCAGTCATAGGTTCATCCCTGTCACTGCCCGCGCAGCAACATTCCTCTCGTCGAGTCTGTCGGTTTTTCTTGAGAGGCGCTTTTACCGCGCTCCCTTGTGCATGCCGGGAAAATGTCGTCTGAGATCTATATTTGCAAGTAGGATGAATTACTTGCGGTTAGTATGGAAAAGCAGACCATGGCCGAAGACGAAGTCAATATGCATGAGGAGATGCGGCGGGCGTTCGCACTGCTTTCCGGCAAATGGAAGCTGGAAATCATGTGGCTGCTCAATCAGCGGGTCTACCGGTTCGGCGAMTTGCGCAAGGCTATCCCCGGCATCACCCAGCACATGCTGACTGCGCAACTGCGCGAGCTCGAAGCAGACGGGCTGGTGTCCCGCACCGTCTTTGCCGAGGTTCCTCCGCGCGTCGAATATGAGATCACGCAAAAGGCCCGCGGGCTCGGCCCCACTATGGAGGCGTTGACGGCCTGGTGGACGGAGCATGGGAAAAGCGTGCCGGCGAGACCGAGCGCGCGCGGCCGCAAAACCGGAGACAGCTGAAACGAGAGATAGCTGGATTGCCTTTGGGCCGAGCGGCAAAACGCTTTCTCCCACCGTCGATCCCTTCGAACGGTTCAGCATTCGATGGAAGCGCTCCGGCCTGGCCGCAGCCGCAAGAGACTGGTTTCATTGCCTGTTTTAACCGCATGCGGCTCATCGAGAGAGAAGACCGGGAGGGCTACCTGCGGCCGGCCGCCACTCCCCCAAACGTAAGTTTGGATTACGGAGGCCTGAGGGCGGCTGTAGGTGTTGAGGGCCGCCACCCGAGAAGCGCTCGAAAACGGAAACGTCCGCAAGCACAGGTTCGAGCGCCGGATCCATGGCGGCATGCAACATCAGCGTGCTGCCGAATGGAGAGTGACAGGCTGGTGTCCACACAACACAGGAGCGCGTCATGTCGCAATCAGAAACAAAAACCCGTCCCTCGGGCCCACAGCAGACAAATATGCCCTCGCAGAACACCTCGCAGGCCGGTGCACCGGCGTCCGGCGAGCTGGTTCCGTCGCGCTACGCGCTTGATATCGGCGATATCGAGGTGCTGGTGGTCAGCGATGGCGTGCTGCCGCTGCCAACCGCGATGTTGGGACACAATGCCGAACCGGCCGTCCGCGCCGCCTGGCTCGGCGACATGTTCCTGCCGCCGGACGCTTTCGACTGGTCGCTGAACGTGGTCGTGGTGCGCAGCGGCAAGCAGACCATCCTCGTCGACGCCGGGCTCGGGATCGACCCGGATCTGAATTTGCCGCGGGCCGGCCAGTTGATCAAGCGACTGGAAGCCGCAGGCATCGATCTGGCATCGGTGACGGACGTGGTGCTGACCCACATGCACATGGACCATGTCGGCGGGCTGCTCGTCGAAGGGGTGAAGGAGCGGCTGCGTCCTGACTTGCGCATCCACGTGGCTGCCGCCGAGGTCAAATTCTGGGAGTCGCCCGATTTCTCCCACGTCTCCATGCCGCCGGGCTTTCCGGATGCGCTCCGGGCGGCCGCCAAGCGCTTTGCCGATGAGTATAAAGGCCAGCTACGGCTGTTCGATGAGGAATATGAGGTGGCGCCGGGCGTGGTCGTCACCCGCACCGGCGGCCACACCCCCGGGCATAGCGTGGTGCGCGTGGCATCCGGCGGCGGCAAGCTGATGTTTGCCGGCGACGCCGTGTTCGCCGTCGGGTTCGAACATCCCGACTGGTTCAACGGTTTCGAACACGATCCCGAGGAGGCGGTCCGCGTTCGTATCCGGCTTCTGCGCGAGCTGGCAGCGACCGGCGAATTGCTGGTGGCCACCCATCTGCCGTTCCCCTCGATCGGCCATGTGGCAGTCGACGGCGAAGCCTTTCGCTGGGTACCGATATTCTGGGACTACTGACCGCTACCGGTTATGACGCCATGCCTCTTGCCGGGTGCCTCCCGGCAAGAGGCTGTACGGCATCAATCAGGCATCTGGATAAGGTGCCTGTCCGTCCGGTAGCTTCCGCGCGCCACCGCATCTCTCACCACCAAAGGCCGCAGGTCCAATTCGGCGAGTGACGATAACGGCAGCCAATATTGTTTCAGGTGCGTCTCGCGGCTGACGACGTCATGGCGATCCAGCGACACGAGGAAATAGTGTTCGGCCTGCTGGATGATCCGGCCGCGATAGCGGAAATGGTTCTCGACGCAGAAAAGGTAACGCGCCTCTGTCACCCTGGCATTCGTCTCCTCCTCGAATTCCCTGCGCAGCCGCGTCTCGAACGTATCGCCGATCTCATATTCGCCGCCGATGAAGGCATAGCAGGAGGATGGATCGTCGGCGGGCTGCTGAACCAGCAGTTTTCCGTCCTCCACCACGATGCCCGCAACCCTGAYCCTTGGGATCTGCCTCGATGCCACGGCCTGAAAGAAGCGATCCTGACTGGATTCCATGTTTCCCCTCCAAATGGATAGAGCCCATCCTCCGACAGGCAGCGCACACCATCAACTCCATGACACAAATCCGCTACCAAAGACTGTGCCATTCCCACGCAGGTCAAGTTGCACACTACGGAAACTCCCCGGCAGGATGGCCTAAATGATGGCGTCCGCAAGATAAAATCTACCAGTGAGGTCCGGCGCAATTCTTGCAATCATCAGGGGTGGTGGAGCCGTTATTGTCGCGATAAGATCAAGCCGATCTCGCGTCGGGCCTCCACTTGGAACTTGTTGCAGGCCCAACGTATTGTCTAGGCGTTGTTCTACCGATCGAGGAATAAAGATGTCTTCAGAATCCACGCGTCTCACATCCGAGGCCATTACACTGTCGGCCGCGGCCGTTCTGAACTCACTCATCTCCGCTCTTGGCAATAAGGGCCTGCTTTCCCCCGAAGAAGAGCGGGAAGTCTATCGCGCCGCCGCCGAGTTGATCGACGAGGCTTCCGGCGACGACGAGGACGGAACCTACGAGCTGGCGCGTGAGCTGATCGAACTCAGGCTTGCCGATATCTAGAGCCTTTCCGGCGAAAACGGACTCGCCTTCAATGCTCTAGCTTATTGTTTTCTCAGCAATTCCGGATGCAAAACCGGTTCCCACTTTTGCTGGAATTGCTCTAGTGGATTGATCGGGCAGCGCGAGAAATGAGTGTTCATGCGTATCCCAAAAACCGATTGCGGATTGAAACCAGTCAAGCTATTCTGCAGCTGATTGTATCGTGCAATCAGAGCCGCCGCCGTGGCGTGGCGTCTGGGAGGAGGAAAAGGGCATGGCCAAGCTTGTGTTCGGAATGAACCAGTCGCTGGACGGCTATATCGACCACCAGCGATTTGCGCCCGGTCCCACGCTCTTCCGTCACTTCATCGAAAAAGTGCGCGACCTGACGGGCAGCGTGTACGGTCGCCGCCTGTACGAGATCATGCGTTACTGGGACGAAGACCATGCCGACTGGGATGCGGCGGCCCGCGACTTCGCGGCGGCGTGGCGGGGCCACCCGAAGTGGGTCGTATCGCGCTCGCTGACATCGGTCGGACCCAATGCCACGCTTGTGGATGATGACCTGGAGGCGGCGGTTCGCGGGCTGAAGGCGCGGCTTACCGGGGAGATCGGCGTTGGCGGATCAGACCTGGCGCGAAGCCTGACCGATCTTGGCCTTATCGATGAGTATCAACTGTACCTCCACCCTGTCGTGCTCGGCCACGGCACGCCCTTCTTCGCCGGCCCCCGGCCGCCGCTCCGCCTTGTCGCCAGCGATCGTCTCGACGAGGACGTGATCAGGCTGACCTACGTTCCGGCCTGACGGCGATAACAGCCGCCGTCGTCCTCTGCATCGCCGCACTCCTGGCGCTTCCGAAAAGCCCGTCCCGTCGTGGAGGCGCTTTGCGCTGACGGGCGGGATGACCGGCGCTGGAGAAGGCCATGCCGCCATGCCAGCTCGGGCAGGCGGGAGGGTCATCACATGGACGTAGGGAGGCACCACCCTCATACCCCGGATTGCTGTCGTACGTTCCCTTAGGAAAGGTGCCAGAATGAGCGTCTTGCAATAGCGGTCGAAGGGCCKGCGATGCGGAAGGGGACGCCGCTGATGCGGAGAATTCATGTTAGTAACCGTGAGTACCTGAGTACATTTGGTGGAGCGTTGAGTATCGGTCGTGCACCCTCTGCCTGGAGTGCAGTTCTGGGATCCGCGACGGTCGTATCTTCCACGAGTACCGATGGTTCCCCAAGCTTTGCCAAACAGGGCAGCGCAACAGTCCAATCCTCCTTTACCGGCACGGTCACATCTCCCCTGATCCCATCAGGCGACATGCAATCGTCCCCGACATCGTCGTCGGTGATGCCGGCGCCTGCGGCCGATGGCGGCACGCAGGACACGTCCACGAAGACGGCGTCGGCTGCGACGGTCTTCCAGACACCTTCCTCGACATCGCAACGCACCGTGCTTGGCCCGGATCCGCTCGAGGAGGCTGCGACACTGCCTGTCGCTCCGGCGCTGACGGGTGTTACCGGCGATGCCGGTACCGGCAGCACCAGCACGGCGGCACCGGTCGGTTCCGCCAGCAGTGTCAACATTGCTGCGGTGCGCCTTCAGGCCTCGATAGCTTCCATCTCGGTGGAGTCGAGCCAGGACGTTTCCGCCGAGACGACCGAGGCGGCCCCGACAGCACTGGTGGCACCGATGGCGACGGCTGCGGCCGCGGCGGGGCCCAACAAGATCGCGCTCGAAAACCTGAAACAGGGCAACCCGATCARCGAGTGGGGTATCGAAGGCGACGGCAACGGCACGATCCAGGGTTTCGCCACTGAAATCAGCACCAATATCGGCGGGACGGTCGATTTCAAGATCGCCACGGATTCCACCCATTACCGCATCGATATCTACCGCATGGGCTATTATGGCGGGGACGGGGCGCGCAAGGTCGACTCGATCGAGAAATCGCTGACCACGGCGCAGATCCAGCCGCATCCGATCGTCGACATGTCGCTCGGCCTCATCGATTGCGGCAACTGGTCCGTGTCGGCGAGCTGGCAGATTCCTGACGATTTCGTCTCGGGCGTCTATTTCGCCAAGCTGGTGCGCGAGGACGGGGTCGAGGATGCCAGCATCATCCCCTTCGTCGTGCGCGACGACGCCTCGACCAGCGATATCGTCTTCCAGACGTCCGATACGACATGGCAGGCCTATAATGCCTGGGGCGGCGCCAGCCTCTATTACGGCGAAGTCCCCGTCGATCCGGCCGACATGATCGGCTACCTGCCGCCGAACTGCAGCTGCGGCCTGACCGCAATCGGCCGCGCCTCGGCGGTCAGCTACAACAGGCCGATCATCACCAATACGAGCCCGATCGGCGGCTCGCACGATTTTATCTTCGGCGTCGAATCCTCCGCCATCTCCTGGCTGGAGCAGAACGGCTACGACGTGTCCTATATTTCGGGCGTCGATGCCTCGCGCAACGGCGCGCTGCTGCTCAATCACGATGCCTATCTCTCCGTCGGCCATGACGAATACTGGTCGGCAGAGCAGCGCGCCAATGTCGAGGCCGCGCGTGATTCCGGCGTCAATCTCGCCTTCTGGAGCGGCAACGAGTGTTACTGGAAGGTCCGCTGGGAAAGCAGCATCGACGGCAGCGGCCAGGCCTACCGCACCATGGTCTGCTACAAGGAGACCTGGGGCACGAGCACAGACCCGAGCGATGTCGGCACCGGCACCTGGCGCGATCCGCGCTATGCCGATGCGGGCCAGGAGCCGGAGAATTCGCTGACGGGCACGATGTTCCAGGTGGACAGCTACCGCCAGGATACGATCTCCATCCCCTACGACTATTCGAACCTGCGCTTCTGGCGCAATACCGAAGTCTCCCAGCTGAACGAAGGGGATACCTACAATCTCGTGCAGAACCTGCTCGGCTACGAGTGGGATTCCGATGTCGAGAACGGCTTCCGGCCGGATGGGCTCGTCAATCTGTCGCTTTCGTCCATCTCGGTGGACACCTATCTGCGCGATTACGGCGCGACAGTCGGTTCGGCCGTCGCCACCCACAGCCTCACCATGTACCGGGCGGCAAGCGGCGCGCTCGTCTTCGGCGCCGGCACCGTCTTCTGGTCCTGGGGGCTCAGCGACAACCACCAGGGGCCGACGACATCGACCGATCGCAACGTCCAGCAGGCGATGGTCAACATGTTCGCCGACATGGGCATCCAGCCGACCACGCTCGATGCGAGCCTGATCCTGGCGACGCAATCGACCGACACGCTGAAGCCGACCTCGTCGATCAGTTCGCCCATCATTGGCGCGAGCTTCCTCGAAGGCCAGCACGTGACGATCACCGGTACGGCGCAGGATTTCGGCGGCGGCATCATCGCCGGCGTGGAAGTCTCCACCGATGGCGGACAGCACTGGTTCAAGGCGACCGGCCGCGAGAGCTGGAGCTTTAACTGGGTCGTCCAGGCAAGTGGCACCTATACGATCATGTCGCGCGCCGTCGACGACAGCGTGAACCTTGAAACGCCTTCGGTCGGAAAGCAGGTCACCGTCGTGCTGCCGGGCACCCAGGGCCTGTGGACGCTTGCGGAAAAGCCGGCAACCGAAGTGGCGATCGACCGCGATCCGGTTGAGCTCGGCCTGCGCTTTCAGGCAACGACGGCTGGCGCCGTGCAGGGCATCCGCTTCTACAAGGGCTTCTACAACATCGGCGAGCATGTCGTCAGCCTCTGGTCGAGCAACGGAACGCTGCTGGCAACGGGCGTGTCGGTGAATGAATCGCTTTCCGGCTGGCAGACGGTGATGTTCTCCAGTCCGATCCAGATCGCGGCCGGCACGACCTATGTGGCCTCCTATCACAGCAACGGGTTCTTCTCCGTCACCGAGAACTATTTCAACGAGCCCTATGCCAGCGGCGCGCTGAAGGCCGTCGATGGCGGCGGCGTCTTCGCCTACGGCACCAATGCCAGCACATTCCCAGGCCAGAGCCCCGGCGGCACCAATTACTGGGTGGACGTGGTCTTCGATGCCGGCCCCAACAGCCAACCGGTCGCGACCGACGACAGCGGGCTGATCATCGGCCACAACGGGAACCTGACGATCTCTATTGCCGCGCTCGTGGCAAACGATACCGATCCCAACGGCGATGCGATGACCATTACCGCCGTCGGCAATGCGCTGAACGGCACGGTCGCTCTCAACACGCAGACCGGAACCATCATCTTCACACCGGCCAACAATTATTCAGGCCCGGCAAGCTTTACCTATACGCTGTCGGACGGGCGCGGCGGCACGGATCAGGGCAGTGTCAGCCTCACCGTTCAGCCGGGTCCGGCCGGCGAGACGCTGTTTACGGGCAGCGAGGGACCGACCGGCGGCGGCTTGAACGACAATACGGCGATGGAACTCGGCATGAAGTTCGTCGCTTCCTCAAGCGGCACGATCTCGGGCATCCGCTATTACAAGGCTGCCGGCGATACCAGTGTGCATACCGGCTCCATCTGGAAGGCGGACGGCACGCTCGTTGCCACTGTTACCTTTATCAACGAGTCGCACTCCGGCTGGCAGACCGCGATCTTCTCCACGCCGCTGCAGATCACGGCGGGTGCGACCTATGTCGCCTCCTACCACACGACCGGCAGCTATGTGGCGACGGCAGGCTATTTCAACACGGCCCATACCAACGGCTCGCTGACGGCGCTAGCAGGTGCGAACGGCGTCTACGCCGTCGGATCTGGCTCGACCTTCCCGACATCGAGCTACCAGTCGACGAACTACTGGGTCGATGTCGTCTACAACCAGTCGACGGGCAACATGGTGCCGGTCGCGGCCAATGACAACGGCTATACGACCTATGCCAACACGGCCCTGTCGATTGCCGCTGCCAACCTGCTCGCCAATGACAGCGATGCCGATGGCGATCCACTCAGCATCACCGGCGCAAACGGCGCGGTCAACGGAACGGTGACCTTCAACAGCCAGAACAACACCGTCATCTTCACGCCGACAGCAGGCTATACGGGTTCGGCAAGCTTCTCCTATTCGATCTCGGACGGGCATGGCGGCACGGCTTCGGCTACCGTCAGCCTCAATGTCGGACAGCAGCCTGACGGCACGGGCCTGTTTTCGGCTTCCGACGCACCGGCAAGCGCTACCGACGACAATTCGTCCGTCGAACTCGGCGTCAAGTTCATCGCGTCGGCCCGTGGCGAGATCACCGGACTGCGCTACTACAAGAGCGCGCAGGACACCGGCACGCATGTCGGCTCGCTCTGGACCAGCAGCGGCCAGCTTCTGGGGCAGGCGACCTTCTTCAGCGAGACGGCCAGCGGCTGGCAGACAGTGACCTTCGCGCAGCCGATCGCCGTTTCGGCAGGCGTCACCTATGTGGCGAGCTACCATTCCAACGGCTTCTACTCGGCAACCGCGAACTACTTCACGTCGGACCATACGAATGGCGCGCTGACGGCGCCGTCGAGCACGGCAAGCGGCGGCAACGGCCTCTATGCCTATGGCACGGGCAGCCTGTTTCCGACGGCGAGCTACAATGCGACCAATTACTGGGTCGATGTGCTCTACCGGGAGCCGGTGCAGAATGCGGGTCCGGTCGCCGCAAACGACAGCGGCTTCTCGACCAATGTCGGCACGCCGATCACCATCCAGGCTTCGGCGCTCACCGCCAATGACAGTGATGCCGATGGCGATGCGATCTCGATCACCGGCGTCAGCGGCGCGGTCAACGGCTCGGTCTCCTATGACAGCCAGGCGCAGACCATCACCTTCACGCCGACTGCGGGATATACCGGGCCTGCGAGCTTCAGCTATGCCATCGCCGACGGCCATGGCGGCACGGCAACGGCCGATGTCTCGCTTGCCATCAACAATCCCGGCCCTGAGCAGAACCTCTTCAGCGCCGGCGCGACCCCTGCAATCGTTTCGACCAACGACAACCAGCCGGTCAATCTCGGCATGAAATTCCAGGCCGATACCGCAGGCTGGGTCACGGGCATCCGCTTCTACAAGGGGGCCGACAATACAGGCCCGCATTCCGGCTATCTCTGGACCTCCTCGGGCACGCTGCTCGGCAGTGTCAGCTTCGACAACGAAACGGCAAGCGGCTGGCAGACCGCGACACTCACCCATCAGGTCGCGGTCGCAGCGGATACGACCTACGTCGTTTCCTACAGCACCAACGGCAATTATTCGGCGACCGGCAATTACTTCAGCGCCGATGTGACGAACGGCGACCTGAGGGGGCTCGGCGGCAGCAACGGCGTCTATGCCTATGGGTCGAGCGGGCTGTTCCCGAGCGCCAGCTATAACAGCACGAACTACTACGTGGACGTAGCATTCAGACCGCAGCTCGCGGCGTAAAGGAAGCGGGCGGGGAGTACCGATGACGCGTGCAGACAACAGACTTCCGGTGACGGTCCTTGCCGGTTTTCTCGGCGCCGGCAAGACGACGATCCTCAACCATGTCCTGCGCAATCGCGAGGGGCGCCGGGTCGCCGTGATCGTCAACGACATGAGCGAGATCAATATCGATGCCGATCTCGTGCGCGACGGAGGCGCCAACCTGTCGCGGACGGACGAGACGCTGGTGGAGCTCACCAATGGCTGCATCTGCTGCACCTTGCGCGACGATCTCCTGAGCGAGGTGCGCCGGCTCGCCGCCGCCGGCCGCTTCGACTATCTGCTGATCGAGGGCACCGGCATTGCCGAGCCGCTGCCGGTGGCGGCAACCTTCTCCTTCCGCGACGAGAGCGGGGCCGCGCTCTGCGATGTCGCGCGGCTCGACACGATGGTTTCCGTCGTCGATGCGGTCAATCTGCTGGCCGATTATGCGAGTGCGGAATTCCTGCGGGATCGCGGCGAGAGCCGGGACGGAGACGACGAGCGCAGGCTCGTCGAACTGCTCGTCGAGCAGATCGAATTCGCCGATGTCGTGGTCATCAACAAGGCACAGGATGTCACGCCCGCAGCGCTTGGCGAGGTTCGCCGCATCGTTGCCGCGCTCAACCCCGATGCCCGTGTCATCGAGACCGGCTTCGGCCGGCTGGAGCTCGACGCCATCCTGAATACCGGGCTCTTCAGCGAGGCGAAAGCGGCGCGCCATCCGCTCTGGCACAAGGAACTCTTCGGCTGGGGCGACCATGTGCCGGAGACAGAGGAATACGGCATTTCGAGCTTCGTCTATCGCAGCCGCCGGCCGTTCGATCCCACACTGCTGAGCCAATTCCTCGACAGGAAATGGCCGGGCCTCATCCGCGCGAAGGGGCATTTCTGGCTGGCGACAAGGCCCGACGAGATCGGCCTGCTGTCGATTGCCGGCACCCAGTGCCGCATCGATACCAAGGGTTTCTGGTGGGCTAGCGTGCCGAAGGCGCAATGGCCGCGCTTTCAGCCGTTCCGCCAGCTCATCGACCGGCATTGGGACGATGCCTGGGGCGACCGTCGCCAGGAGCTCGTCTTCATCGGCGCCGGCTTCGACGAGGACGAAATCCGCGCCGCACTCGACGATTGCCTGACCGGTGGGGAGACAGGCTTCGATCCGCAGGCTGCCGCCGGGCTTCGGGACCCGTTCCCGGCCTGGCAGCACGCACATATGCATGCACATTCAAGTAGTTAGAGCGTCCTGATGGACGTAGGATGCCCTAAGGTGAAGACGTTTTGATTATCAACCAGAGGAGAGAACAATGAGCAACGAACTTTATGCAGACGGTATCGGCGAAATCACCATCACGGGAACGATCGTGCGCATCGACCTGATGTCGCTCTCGGCCACCGACCGTGACGCCAACAACAATCCGAAGCCGGTCTTCCGCCAGCGCATCATCATGCCTGTCGATGCCTTCGCCAATGCGGTCGATCTCATGCAGAAGGCGCTGGGCGGGCTGGTCGAGGCGGGCGCGGTTCGCCGCATCGGCGACATGTCGGCGGCGGCCGCTGCCGATATCCAGTCGGTGCAGGGCGGCGGTTCGAACGCTTCGCCGAACTTCAACTGATAAAAATAAATATCGCCTCGGTCTTGTATTGTTTCGGGTGGGCCATGAGTGGTTTTCTGCATACCAATCTGCACTGTCTTGCTCTCGTCGCGCGTCATCACGGCGTCGATCTCGCTCCTGAGCGATTGCAGCACGATTATGCCGTCGGCAACGATCCCGTTGCCGTGCGGCAGCTGCTGCGCATGGCCAAGGATGCCGGCCTGAGGGCAAGGCATCTTGAGCTCAACTGGCGAAGCCTGTTCCAGCTCGGCGAGGCCTTTCCGGTGCTCGCGGAACTTTCGAACGGCAACTGGGTGGTCATCGCCGGGGCTGTCGGGGAGGGCGAGGATGAGAGGATCCGCGTTCTCGACCCGCTCGCCTCACGCGCCGAAGTGATGATGCTCAGCGAAGAGCAGTTCGCCAAGGCCTGGCTCGGATCGGTGATCCTGCTGAAGCGCAACTATCGCATGTCCGACGAGGACCGGCCCTTCGGCTTCCGCTGGTTCGTCCCCGAAATCATCAAGCAGCGCAGCTTCTTCCGCGACGTCGCGCTCGCCGCCTTCGTGCTTTACGGCCTCGGGCTCACGACGCCGATCTTCTTCCAGCTCGTCATCGACAAGGTGCTCGTGCACCAGAGCTATGCGACGCTGACGGTTCTGACGGCGGGCATTGCGATCGCGCTCATCTTCGACGCGACCTTCACCTTCCTGCGCCGCTACCTGCTGCTCTACGCCACGAACAGGATCGACATCCGCGTCGCGACACGCACCTTCGGCCATCTGCTGAACCTGCCGATTGCGCTCTTCGAGCAAGCCTCGGCCGGCGTTCTCGTCAAGCACATGCAGCAGACGGGGCGCATCCGTGAATTCCTGACCGGCCGGCTGTTCCTGACCCTTCTGGACGGCGTGTCGCTTCTCGTCTTCGTGCCGATCCTGCTTCTCTACAGCGTCAAGCTGACGCTGGTGGTGCTCGGTTTTGCTGCCCTTGTCGGGCTGGTGGTGATGATGCTCGTCGGGCCGTTCCAGCGCCGCTTGCAGGCGCTCTACCAGGCCGAAGGCGACCGGCAGGCCTTGCTGGTGGAAACCGTGCACGGCATGCGCACCGTCAAATCGCTGGCCCTGGAGCCACGCCAGCGCAAGGTGTGGGATGATTATTCGGCCCAATCGATCTCCGTGCGTTTCCGGGTCGACAAGATCTCGACCATCGCCCAGGCGATGACGGGATTGCTGGAGAAGCTGATGAGTGTGGCGATCATCGGTCTCGGCGCGCTCGATGTCTTCAGCGGCACGATGACGATCGGCGCGCTGGTCGCCTTCAACATGCTCGCCGGCCGCGTCTCGGGACCGCTCGTCCAAATCGTGACCATGGTGCACGAATATCAGGAAGTGGCGCTCTCGGTGCGCATGCTGGGCGAGATCATGAACCAGCGGCCGGAGCAGGCGGGCCGCGGGCGCGGTGTCCGGCCGCATCTGCAGGGCCGCATCGAATTCGACAAGGTCACCTTCCGCTACGGCCCGGACAGCGCGCCGGCGCTCGACAATGTCTCCTTCGCCATTCCGGCGGGCTGCGTCTTCGGCGTGGTCGGCAAGAGCGGCTCGGGCAAGACGACGATCACAAGGCTCATCCAGGGGCTCTATCAGAGCCAGGAAGGCCTCGTGCGCATGGACGGCTATGACAGCCGCGAGATCGACCTCGTGCATCTGAGAACCAGCATCGGCGTCGTGCTGCAGGATAACTTCCTGTTCCGCGGCTCGGTTCGCGAAAATATCGGCGCCGCCAAGCCCGATGCCAGCATCGAGGAAATCATGGAAGTCGCGCGCATCGCCGGCGCCGAGGAGTTCATCGAGCGCCTGCCGCGCGGCTTCGACACGATGCTGGAGGAAAACGCCTCCAACCTGTCCGGCGGCCAGAAGCAGCGCCTGGCGATTGCGCGTGCGCTGATCACCGATCCGAAGCTGTTGATCTTCGATGAGGCAACCAGCGCGCTCGACCCTGACAGCGAGGCGATCATCCGCGAGAACCTCAGCCGCATCGCTGCCGGGCGCACCGTCATCATCGTCTCGCACCGGCTTTCGACGCTCGTCGATGCCGATGCCATTCTCGTCGTCGAGCGTGGCAAGGTCGCCGATATCGGCCGGCACGATCAGCTTGTATCGCGCTGCATGACCTATCGCCACCTGTGGTCCCAGCAGATGAGGCAGGTCGCATGAACGCGCACGCCAGAAAACCCAGCGAGAACCTGCCAGTGCCATCAGACAAAGGTCCTTCAGACAGAGGGCGATCGGGTCAGGGCAGAGAACTGATCGCCCGCCCGCCGCTGCCGCCGGCGATCGCGGAATTCCAGTCCGATGCCGTCGAGCTTGAGGAACGCGCGCCGCCGCGGGTGGCGCGCATGACGCTCTATTGTGTGACGGCGCTGATTGCCGCGGCAATCATCTGGGCCTCGGTCTCGTCCATCGACGAGGTGGTGATCGCGCCCGGCAAGCTCGTCACCACCCAGCCGACCATCGTCGTCCAGCCGCTCGAAACCTCGATCATCCGCACGATCGAGGTGAAGGCCGGCGAGGTGGTGCATGCCGGGCAGACGCTGGCGACCCTCGACGCCACTTTCAGCCAGGCCGATGTCGACCAGCAGCAGGCGAAATTCGCCGCACTCGACGCCCAGGTGAAGCGCATCGAGGCCGAGCTTGCCGGCGACGACTATACGAAGTTGGCGGGAAACACCCCCGACCAGACGCTGCAGGCGCAGCTCTTCGGCCAGCGACGGGCCTTCTACATGGCGCAGCTGCAGAATTTCGAACAGCAGATCGCCGGCCAGTCGGCCGCTCTTGCGGCGAGCAAGAACCAGGAGGCCGTGCTCAACGACAGGCGCGACGGGCTCTCGCAGATCGAGGCAGCGCGGGAGCGGCTCTATAACAAGCAGAGCGGCTCGCTGATCACGCTGCTCGGCTCGCGCGACGCCCGCCTCGACGTCGAGTCCAGCCTGTCCGCCGTTCGCGGCAAGGCCGACGAGGCAGCGCACGCCTATGCCAAGCTCAGGGCCGACCGCCAGGCCTTCATCGAGGATTTCCGCCGCGCCGCGATGGAGCAGCTGGTGGAACTGCGCGGCCAGCGCGACATGGCCGACGAGGAACTGAAGAAGATGGAGCTGCGCCGCAACATGGTGTCGCTGACCGCACCCGCCGATGCCGTCGTGCTCGATCTCGCCCAGCGCTCCATCGGCTCCGTCGTGCGCGAGGCCGAACCGGTGGTGACGCTGGTGCCGATCAACGTGCCGCTCGAAGCCGAAGTCTCGATCAACACCCGCGACATCGGCCGTGTCGCCGTCGGCAAGGACGCCCGCATCAAGCTCGACGCCTATCCCTTCCAGAAATACGGCACGGCCTCGGGCGAGGTGAGGACGATCAGCCAGGACACGTTCCTCACCGGCCAACCGGAACAGACCGCCACGCCCAGCCAACCGGCAGCGCCTTTCTTCAAGGCAAGGATCCTGCTCGCCGACACCCGGCTGAATGCATCGGACGTGCCCGTAAGGCTGCTGCCTGGCATGACCGTGACGACGGAGATCAAGGTGGGGAACAGGACGGTGATCTCGTATTTCCTCTATCCGCTGCTGCGCGGGCTGGATAGCGCGATCCGGGAGCCGAATTGAGGGGGCCGCAGGGCGAGGTGTAGGGCGAGGGGCCCTGCACCAGCCAGGGGATGGGGGCGCGCCGCCGCTTACGGCGCTGCCCCCAGACCTGTTTTTGGGCGTCCGGGTGCGCGGCGTCTTCGGCCCGTCATCTCGGTGGGAAGCAGTCATGACGGGAAGTTTGAGGCAGGCACCTGCGCCCAAGGTGAACTCATCTGCAGCCATGGCCGCTTTCAGGGCAGAATCGGGCTTTTTCGTTGATCAAGGATAAGGCCGCTTCGCGCCTCCATAGTGGTCATCGAGCCACCGGTCGACGTCGCCGCAAAGCGGACATTACGTGGTGAAAACACCCGGTCGCAGCGGAGCCATAAGCTGTCATCTCGCCATTTCAGTGACGAGGGCTCGGCACTGCAGTGTAGTGGCGCTATGCTGCAATCCGAAAAAGTCTAGTTCCGAAAGGACATATTGGCGAGTCTGATCCGGGGCGAGATGGCTTTATGGCTTGCTGTGCTAACGACGAAGAACACCGGCAGACAAATGCCAGCACGGAGACAATACTGGCGGCAGCCTGAGATATTCCTCTTCCGCCCTTTCGCCGAGGCGCTCTACTGTTTCGAAGCACTGAACCGGCCGCTGGCAGACGCGGAAAATCCGCTGACCGGCCGGCAGCGGCAGATATTGACGATGATGGCGCAGGGCAAGACGAGCGGCGAGATCGCCGAGGAGCTGAACCTGTCGCGGCGCACGGTGGAGGCGCACCGCGCGAGAATGATGCGCTCCACCGGGATCAGGAACGCTGCGGAACTGATGGCCTGGTTCTCGACCGAGATGAATTGAGGTGTGTTTGAGACGCATGAACGGCGTGTGGCCGATAGCTTCGGCCACACTAGCCGCGTGATACCGGAGTCAGCCGCTGATCGGCGGCCGCGACGGTGCAAGCCTCATGGTCTGTGAGTAGGCGAGCGGTGAACGGTTGCCCGGAAGATTGGCGTCGAGGATGAGCGTCTTTACATCGTCGATGCGAATATCGATCACGATGACATCCTCAAGCTTGTCGATCTGCCATACGGCATAGCCGAGGCCTGGGCCGTATCCGCAATCGCATTCGCAATAGCCGGATGTAAGCTGGTGGGGTAGACATGGCAGGAACATGATCAACGGCTTTGGCAAATCATAGCAGTGCCCTTCATAGGAGTAGCCGTATATGACGCCGATACACCTGCCTTTGTCATCGTCGCAGCATTTCTTGGAGGATATCTCCACCGGGAGAGAATAAACATCGAAACCCAGCAGGCCCGCGAGTGTGATTTTTTCCTTAAAAATCGCAAAGATGGGATCAAGGGTGTATGCTAGGCTTTTTCTTACGATTTCTGCTATTTTCTTTGTATCGCCCTCGATGTTGTTGACGTGTAGGTCATTTTCGAGTCGTTTTAGTAMCTCTTTCTCGGAATTTACAAAGATGGGCGCGTGATCAGCCAAGCGCCCATATAATCGCACTTCGCCTGGTCTATAGGCGCTATAGTTGGGAGGCGTTAGGCCTGTTGGGTTTGGACCTACACCGGGATGGCAGCAGCAGTCGCTCATGTTCCCCTCCTATCAAGGACTGGTTTCACCTGATGATTTCACGCCATACAAAATTTGCCTCGAGCCGTTCGGCCGCGACCCCGTCGACCGTTGCTGCAACCACCGTCCTTGCGACTTGATCAAGCGTCATAGTGTTTGGATCGAGCGAGCGCAGCGACCCCGCGAGCGCGCGACCGACCTGGTCGCGGGCGGTTTCGAGTGCCAGCTTGAAATAGAGCGGCCGGTCGCGGAACGATCGCTCGGTCAAGCCGCGAAACTCGTCGAATTGGTCGAGCGTCAATTCACTGAGATCGACGTCGAGCAGGCGCGGGTCGGCGAACCCTTCGCGAACCAATTGGCGGTGGTAGACGTCTACGATGCTGTCGAAGATCGCGCCGAGGAAGGGGAGCGAGCGGTCGTGCGGTTCGCGGGTGGTTTCCGACATGCGGCGGAAATTGGTAGCCAGCCGGATTTGCGTCTCGGGACTAGTCTCGGCGAAACGGTTGAGCTCATTGGAGAGCAGAAGATTGCCTTGCGTCCGACGCAGCAGCCGGTCGACGGCGGAATCGAAATGCAGCAGCGAGATCAGCGACACACAGTCGGAAAAGGCTTCCGAAAACGGGAAGAAATCGGCCTCGCGCGATGTGATCATCGGGATGCCGAGTTCCGACAGGCTGATGAAATGGCCGACCTCGTGGGCGATCGTGTCGAAGTTCAGCGCATAGGGCCGCAGCACGCCGCCGACATCGGAGGCTCCCAGCTCCAGATAGCCGTAGCCGGCATGGGCGTTGTCCCAGTCGACCAGGGGAATGATTTCCAGGCGGCGAAAGGCCGGGTCGAAGAACCAGCGGATGCGATGACCGAGATAGCTGTGCCAGATGTCGAGCACGAAATGTACGCAGGCATAGACGTGGACGCCGAGGTAGGCCCGCGATTTCGGGTCCATATTGTCGAAGTTGCGATCCGGGCCAGATCGTGCCGCCGGTCGCCGCTCGCCTTCGAACGGCGGCAGATCGTCAGGACCATAGGGCTGTTTTTCGATCAACGGATCGACCACGTACACCCACTGGTCGCTCGGTCCGTCACGAATCTCGTCGGGCAGGATCGAGAGCCAGACGCGATCGGGCTCTTCGTAGCCGGGGATGAAGGGAGGCTGGGGGAAAATCCAGAATCGTGTTCCGATGCGTGGGTTCACGCGTTCCGTCACATTGTTCGGATACGATTCCATGGCACAATCGCTTTCGAAGAAGAAGGATTGAGCAACCACACGTTTAATTAGTAAGTTCGTATCAAGTCGATGTCAATATGCGAGGCTTCCAAATCTCTCATGAAAGTATTGGTCGCGACCCAGGCGCGATCAACGTCGCGGCCCTGCCGCTCTACTGTTAGGGAAGGCGCCTTACGTAACGTAAGGAGGGCGTCCTGGCGCTTTTGCCCGGTCATTTCTTTCCGCAATGCCGAAATACGGTCACTGGAAAATCCCCCAGCCCGCAATAGGGCTGCGAGCGAGCGATCGCGAAAGTTCGTCCCGCGCGCCAATGCTATGAGCTGGTCGCGCTCATCGGATGTCATCATATTTCGGCGGGCAAGCGTCGAGAACGTCCGTTGAAGGTCGACAAGTGCGTCCGTGAGCGGCAGAAAGCCGAGTTCGGCGGGCCCTGACTGCACGGCGACCGCATCCTCCGCCGTCAACGGCCAGCGCCGGTACCACCTATAGATCAGGCCGACGCCGATCATGCCATAGGGCGCAAGCTCGGCCGCCCGCAAGGCTCCCATGCTGGCCGCGCCGATCATGACGATGCCTTTTGCCATCGCCCAGAGAATTTCCTTGTGGCGGACGGCGGGGCGGTCCTCGAACTGTCCGTCGATCAGCACCATCGCACGTGGGCGGAAGGCATGGGCGGCGAGTATGACGTCTCCCTGGGATACAGGCTGGAGATAGATCGCGTCGAGCACCGCCTGCGCCTCTTCGAGACGCAGCGTGGGGCCGAGAAATACCAGAATTGGACCTTCCTTGCCGGCATTCGTCATCGGCAACCCCTCAACGCAAAATTGAAAACGGCCGCGCACCCGCAAGAATGGTTCGCACGCAGGCCACGCCTGCTTCGGCGTCCGCTCCGACCGGTACGGCGAGAACAGGTCCAAGCCCGCAGGCGGCAACCCGGTCGACGACGTCGCGCAGGCATGTTGGGGCGAAGGGCGACGCTGCCGTGCCCGCAGCCGTGGCTTCGAGGATCAGGCGGCGGGCGTCCGCGACGAGCGGATCGGTGCTCTTCCGATAGTGTTCGCGCGTCTGGTCGTCGCGCGCGCCGGAAATCGCCCCGGCGCGCGCCGACAATGCCTCCAGCATCGCGCTCGCCGCCGCTGTCTCGACGGTAAAGCCCGCCGAATGGCCCTCCGTCGGCAACGCCAGGGTAGGCTCAGCCGCGCCGGCCTCGATCGCCTGGCACCAGATCACCGGTAGGTCGGTGGGCGAGGGGGCGTGCCAAAGCGCGAAAGCGATGCCCTGCGTCCGGGTGACTGAAAGAATATGCTCGACCTTCGGCCCGATGTGCGATGTCGCTATGCGGCAACGATCGAAAAAGCCGTGGGTGGCGAAGGCCCGCGCGATCGCGTCGCGTTCGATGCATTCGAACAGTCCATGCGCGAAGGCATCGCGCGCCGTGCTGTGGCAGGCAAGGCCGGTGGTGGTGCGGATGAACAATCCGTCGCCCTGTGGCTCGGGATCGGTATAGCAGGTGTGAACAAGTTCGAGCGGCACCGGCTGCGGCGCTCCGCTCGCGACATCGACAGCCAAGGTCCAGGGAATTGGCAGCGATCGCCATGCGGTGCCGGCGTGGGGAAGCAGCAGGTTTTCGAGCAGGGCCGCGTCGATCCGAAGCTCGTCGGCGGTCGCAAGAAAGCAGTCCGAGGAGGGAATGCGCTCGGCGAAGAAACGCTCGAGACCCTCCATGATCGCCCCGACCGCCGCCTCCATCAGGGTGAGGCCGCGGCCAAGCGAGGTCACCTCGGAAAGCGCGGCCGGCTGGATGGCCTGCGCCACCGGCAGACCGAGACGGTCGAGCCCGGTCAGGTCGGCGAGACGGGTGATGCCGGCCCGGCGGCTGAAAGGGAGTAGCCTGCGAAAACATGCCTCGGCGGCGCCGGGGTCGGCCGGCGTATCGAGCGGTTGCCTCAAGCCGGCGGCAAGCTCGTCGCGAAAGTCGGCAATCCGTCCGTCGATCGCCGGCGGGGCAGGGGTCAGGCCTTCGGCCGTGTCAGCGTCCGATAACAACGCCCAGCTCCCGGGTTGAGCGGCTCGCCCTTTGCAGCAGAGCCATCGCACCCTGGCTTTCGGCGATGGTCACGGCGGTCAGCAGTTCGGCGGCGACAAGATTGGTTTTCACGTTTCCCCGAGCGCGCAGCACGGCCCGGCAGCGGTAGAGTTCGGCGAGCCAGTAGGCATGGCCGGTTTCCTTGGCCTGCCGGATGGCGTCGGTGACGACGTCGATGGCCTGCTCGTACTTGCCGGCAAGGCCGAGCAGGGTCGCGTGCATGTAGAGATAGATCGGCAGGTCGGCGACGGCGCCGAGATCCTTGAGCAGCGCCAATCCCTCGCCGAACATCTCATGGCCGGCGAGGAGGTCGTCGCTGTGGGCTTTGGCCCAGCCGCCGAAAAGCAGCGACATGCCAGCGAGCGACTGCATCTCATTTTGCTGGGCAAAGAGCTGCATCCGGCTCGAAACATCCGCCAGCCGCTCGAAATCGTCGCGGTAGAAGGCCGAGACCGCCTCGGTGTCGAGCGAATGGGCGGTACTCGGAACATGGCCGATGCGCTCGACCAGGCCGACCATGTCCGCAAGTGCTGTGTCCGAGGCCGAGCCCTGTCCCGTCAGCCAGAGCGACAGAGCGAGTTGTCCGAGGCCGCAGACCTTGGCGTCGTGGCCGCCATAGAGCGTTCGCGCGGTTTCGGCCGATCGCTCGTCGTAGAGCGCAAGCCCCGCCGTGATCGCCTCCTGCGTCTCCCTGTGCCAGCCGAGATTGAAGTCGATCGCCCAGATGCAATGCTTGACCTGCAGGGCGATTTCGCGATCTTCGGTGCCAAGCATCATCATCTGCACTTCGAGTGCGCGGTCGTGCATGACGAGAAAGTCAGGCCCGGTCAGCCACCAGCCCCAATAGATCGGAAACCACTTTGGCTGGTCTTCCTTCGGCTGGCGGCGGGCGATGGCGACGCCGTCTTCGTACAGCTTGCGGGCGGGCGGAGAATTGGCGCCGACGAGGCCAGTGAGGATCGGGCCGAGCCTGGTGAAGGCGGAAAGCCGCAAGGCGTCGACCGCCTCGCTTTCGTCCATCTCGGCGCAAAGGGCCAGCGCGTGCTCCAGATGGTGGCGCGCCTCGATCATCGCCGAGCGGCCGGCACTCTCGGAGCCGGCGGCGATGAACAGCCGAATTGCCTCCTCCGTGAGCCCGGCGCGTTCCGCCTGGTCGGCGAGCCCGCCGGTGTCGATCCATTCCGCCAGCCCACGGTCGTCGCTGACGGCGTCGAACAGCCGCCGGTGCAGAACCTGCCGTTGCTTGCGCAGCAGTGCTTCGTAGATCGTTTCCTGGATCAGGGCGTGTCGGAAGCGGTAGATCACGGTTCCGCCGGTTCGGCCACGCGTCAGAAAGCCGGTCTCGCACAGCACATCCGCCGCACTCGCCAGCGACCGCCTGGCGAGATCCGGCAAAAGCGCGTGAAGCAGCGGCAGCGTGGTACGGCCGCCGGCGATCGCCGCGGCTCGCGCCACGTCCCGCGCCGGTCCGAGGCGCGCGAGCCGTTCGTCGAGAATCCCTTCGAAGGCAAGCGCGTGCGTGTGAGAGACCTTGGCCTCGCCGTCATGCGCGATTGCCTCAGGAATATTCGCCGCATCCGCAGGCGCGATCTCCGTGATCCACTGGCAGATCTCCTCGATGAACAGCGGAACGCCGCCGGAAATCCGCTCCGTCGCCTCCAGAAGTTCCGGAAGCGCCGTGCGCTTGTGTGCCGGCCAACTCGCTTCGATCGCCTGCTTCGTCTCGTCGCGATTGAGGGGTTTCAACGACAAGTGCACCACGTCGGCACCGCCGGCCCAATCCATCGCGGCGCCGGGGCGCAAGGTGACGACGAGAAGGATGGGAAGCCGTGAAACCGTGCGGGCGATTTCCCCAAGGAGGTCCTGCGACGTCGGATCGATCCAGTGAATATCCTCGACCGCCATGATCAGCGGACCGCGGGCGCCGACGGTCTCCAGCGCATGGATGGTCGCCCGCCGCGCCCTGTCGCGGATTGCCTTGGGATCGCTGCCGGAGAGGGACTCGTTTCGGCCCGCAGCGCCGAGCAGATACGAAAACAGTTCGGCGACGTCTGGCTCTTCTATGCCGTGGTGCGCGAACGCGGCGGCGACGGTTGTCGCCGTCAGGCGTGAGGGGCCAACCGCCTTGGACGCCGTGCCGGGAAAGCCATGCATGAGTGGGTGAAGCGTGGAGCGCGCGCCGCCGAGCGCGCACTGAAACAGGAAGGTCCTCGATCGCTCCTTGCGGGTAAGCTTGCGGATCTCCCGCAAAAGCCGTGATTTGCCGATGCCGGCGTCGCCTTCGATCGCCAGGATCTGGCCTTTCCCGGCCAAGACCTCTCGCCAGCAACGGCCAATTGTCTCAAGCTCGGCGGCACGGCCGATGAAGGAACCGCCAAGCCGTCCGAAGGCGTAGAAGCGGGTGACTTCGGTACGATGTTCGAGCGCGCGCCAAACCCTTTCGGGCTCGGCAAATCCCTTTAGCGACCGGCTGCCCTCGAAGATGAAGGCGTAGGCGCGTCCAGCTAGGGTCTTCGTTTCCTCCGAGACGAGAATGCTGTCAGGGGCCGCGAGCGCTTCCAGCCGCGTCGCCATGGCGAGCGCCGCCCCCGTCACCGGCACCTGCGAAGGGACTTCCTCGCGCGGTTCCTGGACCAGCGCGATGGAGGTGGCGATGCCGACGCGGACATGCATGTCGCTGCGCCGCGCCTCGCGGCCGACGCGCCGGCAGGCCTCGATAACGTCGAAGCCAGCGCGAATCGCCAGTGACGCGGCATCGCGCGAGCCAAGTTCCGTCGGGAAAAGGGCAACACCGCCGTCACCGGCCTCGACCCGCATCACGCCGGAACGCGCGACGATCGCCGACCGCACCGCCTGCTGAAAGGCGGAAATCAGCTCCTGGAAGTCCTCGATATCGAGTTGATGGAAAAGATTTGTCGATCCGACAAGATCGTAGCAGAGCGCCGTGATGAGGCGCCGCTCGCTGCCATGCTCCGCCGGCCGCGCGCCCCCGCCCGGCGATTTTCGTGGGTGCTTCGGTGAGTTGATAGGACTTTCGCTCGCCATCGCCGCCCCTTGCGTGTCTGCCAAATCCTGCACCTGACAGAGCGACTATAACACAGGCCGACACGATGTGTCGGTAGCCAAAAGTTGAAAGGAGATCGGATTGTACGCGGCTCGAAATGCCGTGCGGCGGGGCAGACCCGCACGTCGAAATTACGTAACGATTTCAAAGAGATTCGGAGGTCGCCGACCCGTCAGAATTACGGACGTGGCAATGGGCGGCCCGGAGCGCGGCGGCATGTTGCCGCTGCGGCCGGACATGGCCTCGCTGGCAGTCGGCTCAAACAACTTCCCAACCCGCGTCTACGAGAACAGTCCCGACCTCGTCGACTGGCTGGCTTCGGAGATGCGTAAGCACAGCGTAAAACCCGAAATCGAAGCGTTCGATCTCAGTCACATCTTCCAAGCTGCGAGCATGGTCAAGGACGGGCGCCTCAAAGGGCCGCTTCACGTCCAGTTCGTGATGGGAGTGAAGAACGCCATGCCGGTCGACCGCGAGGCGTTCGAGTTCATGGTAARGACTACCAAGAGGCTCATGCCAGATGCGACCTGGTGCGCTGCTGGGATCRGCCGGCACCAAGTGACGCTGAACAATTGGTGCGCCGAATTGGGTGGACACTGCCGCACAGGCCTTGAGGATAACATCCGCATCGGCAGGGATGCGTTGGCGCCCTCGAACGCGGCGCTGGTCAGGCAATGCGTCGAAACAATCGAAAAGTACGGGCGCCGCGCGGCGACCGCTGCGGAGGCGCGGGCGTTGCTTGGCCTGCCGCCGCCCGGCTGAAAGCAGGAAAAATCGGGGAAACAGATCTGCGGCACTGAGCATCGATCCCGGAAATCTTCGGTGCCATGCTAGCGGATCACCAACACGCGCAATGGCCAGTCGGTCGCGAAGGTTGAAAAAATGTTCGTTCGGTCAGACTGGCATAGAGTCTGTTTTGGACCGATTCAGCGCATGACGGTTGCGTGACCGCTTTCATTTTCTACGCTCCCGAAGCGGACAGTCCGAAGACGGCCCCAATAAAGCCGGTCGGCGATGCGCCGATATCGGCCCCAGATCGGACGGAATTGACAGTCGAGAAATAGTGGCGGTGGCCGACCCTTCGGCGAAAGCGCGAAATCGGACGCTAATCTTGTTCAGGACCGCTTCCRCCAGGAGGATGCGGCGGAAAGGCTCGTCGGCACCAACTCCTCACGTCTTGGGACCCTGGGGGCTTGCCACTACAATGAAGCCTTTTACTATGGTAAACCTAGAAYGSTGCCAACTTGTGAAACCGCYGATGTTGGACAATCATCTGACTCGTTCGGTTGACAATACGGCAGTCCGGGGAGGAGGCCGCCATGGCATCGATCGACGAGAAGAACCTCGAAGAGAAGCTAACGGCGCTAGAATCTGCCCGGAGCTGGAGTGCGCGGATCGTATCCAAGCTCGAGGGCAACATCCGTTCGGCAAGCGACGCCGAGCTCTTCCGCATCAATCCGATCAAATTTGCCACCGACAAGAGCCTCAACGAGGAGGAAACRATTGCTCTCTTCCTGCACGCCACCGCGCTAGGTCTCTTCGACATGACCTGGATTCTGATCTGTCCGGTCTGCTCCTGTGTCATCGATAGCTTCCGGGCTCTCAAGAATCTCGGCAGTCGCTGCCGGTGCACCCACTGCCATCTGGATTTCGTGGCGGCTCTCGACGACATGATCGCGATAACGTTCACCGTGAACCCCGCCATTCGCCGCATCGCCTATCACGATCCGCAGACGCTGACGGTKGAAGATTATCTTTTCCGCTATAGCTCGACGAATGAGGGCTTGATCCCTGACGGAACGCCTTTTGTCCACCTGAGGGAGATGCTGAGCCGCGGATTAGCCTATATCGAGCCGGGCGAGACGACCGTTTTTGAGATARTCGCAGAAGCTGGCGTATTACATGGCAGCAGCTCCGACAGCGACGCAGGTATCACATTCATTGTCGATCCCACACTCCCGACTGGCGAACAGCGCGTTGCAATCCGTCTTGACCTCGAGTCCAGCACGCCGGATGCRGGCACAATCGCGGCCGGCAAGGTGATTTTCGAGATGTCCAATGTCGCGGACAAACGCATCGAGTTCGGAATCCTTCAATTGCCGCCCGGCGTCGATAGGCCGCCGCCGCTYCACTTCGCGCCGTTCCTCTCAGGAAAGAGGCTGCTCACGACCCAGACGTTCCGCGACCTTTTCCGCTCCGAGGTGATCCGCAGCCACGAAGGGCTCAGCGTCAAGGACATCGCTCTCCTATTCACCGACCTGAAGGGCTCGACTGCGCTCTATGACCGGATCGGAGACCTGAATGCCTTTGCRCTTGTGCAACAGCATTTTGACCGGCTGCAGGACGTAACAGTTCGCCACAACGGCGCGATCATCAAGACAATCGGCGATGCGGTGATGGCGGCGTTCCTGCGGCCTGCCGATGCCGTGCGGGCGGCGCTCGATATGCGCAGCGAAATCGCCTCGTTCAACAAGCGGCAGCCAGATAACGCTCTGATCCTCAAAATCGGCGTCCACAAAGGCGCGGCAATTGCTGTTACGCTGAACGAGCGCCTCGACTATTTCGGCCAGACTGTGAACATCGCTGCGCGCGTCCAAGACCTTGCCGACGCTGACGAGATTTTCGTCAGTCAGGATGTTTACGAAGCGATTGGGGTTCGCGACGGACTGG